>NZ_MUFO01000064.1:0-10008 GCF_001995345.1 Salinivibrio sp. IB872
GCGAAGTCGCGATGGTGATACCACGCTCACGCTCTTCTGGTGCGTTATCGATTGATGCGAAGTCACGCGCTGCACCACCGTGTACTTTTGCAAGTACAGTACAGATAGCGGCAGTCAGAGTAGTTTTACCGTGGTCAACGTGGCCGATAGTACCAACGTTAACGTGCGGTTTCGTACGTTCAAATTTTTCTTTAGACATGACAGTCCCTCTAAGCACGGTATTTCGGTGGCATTACGACCACACAACCAACAATTAGGTTTGTTGAGTATATATCAAACGGCTTGAAGTTACCTTGGAGAGGATGGTGCTGATAGGCAGATTTGAACTGCCGACCTCACCCTTACCAAGGGTGCGCTCTACCGACTGAGCTATATCAGCACTCTAAAAAGAGTGGAGCGGGCAGCGGGAATCGAACCCGCATCATCAGCTTGGAAGGCTGAGGTAATAGCCATTATACGATGCCCGCAATCGTTTCTCGTAGAGCTATTCAAACAATTTGAAAATGGTGGTGGGAGAAGGATTCGAACCTTCGAAGGCTGAGCCGTCAGATTTACAGTCTGATCCCTTTGACCGCTCGGGAATCCCACCTAATTTTGGTGCCGGCTGCCGGAATCGAACTGGCGACCTACTGATTACAAGTCAGTTGCTCTACCAACTGAGCTAAGCCGGCGACAAGTGCTGCGCATTCTATGCGATGAAATGGGGCCTTGCAATAGGAAAAATCAAAAAAACAGGTGATTTTTTCGCCTATTGCACAATTTAGGGCTTAATTGTTGCTAAAATAGCCAATCCTAAATAACAACAACGCGGACCACTACTTTTCCTGATACGCAGATTGCGGTATCGTCCACCTCTTTATTGGCTTAAGGCAAACGGACCATGAACGCAACGCTAACGCCTTATTTGTCGTTCGACCGTCAACAATGGGCTGAACTGAGGGATGCAGTGCCCATGACGCTCACCGAAGACGACATTGAACGCCTGCGAGGGCTAAACGAGCACCTCTCAATGGATGAGGTGAGAGATGTTTACTTGCCTCTGTCACGACTACTCAATCTGTATATCAAGTCGCGCAAGAGTCGCACTGAGGTGCTCGACGAGTTTTTGACTCAGCCTGCCTCCAATCATGTCCCTTATATTATTGGGATTGCAGGCAGTGTCGCGGTCGGAAAAAGTACCACTGCACGTTTATTAAAAACCCTACTGACTCGCTGGCCCGATCACCCCAAGGTAGCCTTAGTGACTACCGACGGTTTTTTGTATTCCAACGCGGAGTTGGAAGCGCGTGGATTGATGAAACGAAAAGGCTTTCCTCAATCATATAACATGCGCAAATTGGTGGAGTTTGTGGCAGATGTAAAATCCGGTAAAGCCTGTGTGGAAGCGCCGATATACTCACATTTGGTGTATGACATCACTGGTGAAGTGCAGAAAGTCGAAAAGCCAGATATTTTGATCCTAGAGGGATTGAACGTTTTACAGAGTGGGATGGATTACCCACATGATCCTCATCATGTGTTTATTTCAGATTTTCTCGACTTCTCTATTTATGTTGACGCTGAACCGGAATTACTCAAACACTGGTATATCGAGCGATTTATGAAATTCCGTCGCGGCGCCTTTTTAGACCCAGATGCGTATTTTCATCACTACACGCGTCTATCGGTTGCCGAGGCCAAAGATACCGCCGCGAGTATTTGGGATGAAATCAACGGGCGGAACTTAATGGAAAACATTCTTCCTACCCGAGAGAGAGCCAGCTTGATCTTAGAGAAAGGCGCTAATCATTCGGTCCAGCGCATTCGCGTACGTAAGTAACGGTTAGTCATCACGCCTTAGTGAAATTTCTCCCCCTAAATAGGGTGTGATGACGCCATCCACGTCCAGTAACAACGCACCGTGTTCATCAATCCCACGCTCAATACCGCGAACTTCGCGATCCCCCATCAAGAGTTTCACGGGACGACCTTTGAAATTATCTAATTGCTGCCAATCATCCATGATCCCCGCTAAGCCGGTTTTTTCGTAATCGAGCAAAGCGTCTTGTAAACGGCTTATCAATACACTGGCAAGCACGTTACGTGATGGCATCGGCTGACACGCATCGGCCAATCGTGCCCACGGCTGATCAATATGCTCGCTGACGTGCGGTCCCATACCAATATTCAGCCCCATCCCGATCACAAGATGTGCCGCATCACCAGTTTGCCCCGTCATTTCCACTAAGATGCCCGCAAGCTTCTTATCTTGATAATAGAGATCGTTCGGCCATTTTACTTTCACACCAGGCGCGCCCAGTTCATGCAACGCCTTGGTCATCGCCACACCCACCACAAGGCTCAACCCCATCGCAGCCGCCGGTCCCGCCTCAAGGCGCCAATACATCGATAGATACAGATTGCTCCCGAACGGTGATTGCCACACACGCCCTCGCCGACCGCGTCCTTGCTGTTGATACTCAGCCAAACACACACTACCTGACGTCAGTTGTCCAACACGCTCCATCAAATGCTGGTTGGTAGAGTCAATGACTGGGATAACGGATAAGGTAGGCACATCAGTGTGATCACTTAGCCAAGCTTCATCGAGCAACTCAATCGGTTGCGATAAGCAATAGCCTTTACCTTGCACACGGTAAATATCTAGCCCCCAGGACTGCAACACTTTAATGTGTTTGCTGATAGCCGCCCGGCTCATGCCCAACGCGTCTCCTAGCATTTCGCCTGAGTGGAATTCGCCGTCGGATAAACGGCCGATAAGGGCTAATCTTGCGCTATGTGTACGGCTCATTGCGCCTCCAAGGTGGTTTCACCCTGTGCGCCCATAAAGCGAACCTCATGGTGCAAGGTGACACCAAACCGCACCTGTACGTCATCGACCACGCGTTTTGCAAGTTGGACGACGTCTTCGCTAGTCGCATGATCAGCGTTAGTCAGCACTAATGCTTGCTTAGGATGGACACGTGCACCGCCTTGTCTCGCTCCTTTTAAGCCACATTGGTCAATTAACCAGCCAGCTGCAAGCTTCGCTTTGCCCTCACCAGCCGGGTACATGGGCATCTCGGGATAACGAGTTTGCAAGGTTTGCGCATGCTGTGCATCCACCACTGGGTTTTTAAAGAAGCTCCCTGCATTACCGCATTCCCGTGGATCGGGAAGCTTAGCTTGGCGAATCGCACACACTGCATCAAAAATAGTTTGCGCGGACACCTGCTCACCATTGAGATCGGCTAACGCTCCATATTTGAGCACTGGCTGCCACGCTTTCGCTAATCGAAATCCTACTTGCGTGATCACCCACCCCGTCATCGCGTCCGTTTTAAAAATGGAGTCACGATACCCAAATTGGCAGGCTTCTCGCGTCAAGCGGCGCGTTTCCTGAGTACGTGGATTGACGATATCGACATAGGCGCAACGTTCGCAAAACTCGACACCATAAGCGCCAATGTTTTGAATCGGGGCCGCGCCCACACATCCCGGAATAAGGGCAAGATTTTCCAGCCCGGGCATGCCTTGCTCAATCGTCCAAGCAACCAGTTGGTGCCAAGACTGGCCGGCGCCCACATGCAGAAGATAGTCGTGCGGCGTTTCCTCTACCTCAAGACCAGACAAGCGGTTTAGCACCACCACACCCGCGTAATCCTCACAAAACAGCAGATTACTGCCTTCCCCAACGACCAACTTGGGTAAGCTTGCATAGTCTGGATGCTGCCAAATGGCGCATAAGTCAGCAATGCTATGCGCTTCAACCACCGCATGAGCGCGTGCTGGTAAACCAAATGTATGATGGGGTGTCAAAGACACATCAGATAACCACTTCATGAATGCATTACGCTGTCAGGAAACTCAGTGATAGGTATACTACCTGTCCTGCTCGTATTGCGCACCTATTGGACTATGGATAATTATCGTATTCACCCGCTGGAGCCATTGCGTTTTCCATTGGTGGCTCGGCTTTATAAAACTCACTACCCACCGGGAAAGCCCAAAAAAGATGAAATAATTTGGGTGATTGATGGTCCAAATGGCTTGTGTGGCGCAGTGCGTTTTCAGCAACGGCCAACCTATCAGCTATTAACCGGCATGCTCATTAGCCCAGCGCTGCGAGGAACGGGGTTGAGTGATCGTTTACTGACCGATGTCCAAGAGACGATCGCGGCAAAGCCGTGTTTCTGCCTTGCCTTTCGCCATCTCACTGGGCTTTACGCGCGCCACGGTTTTGATGTGGTCGAACGCGAGGCGCTACCCGAGGATCTCGCTACCCGATTTGACAGTTATTGTCACGCCGGCAAAGACTTGGTTGCGATGGCGTATCAGGGGAAAGCGTGATGATAATGGCAAAGCCTAGGATCAGAGATCCGTTGCTTGCCACGATTTCTGGTACAATTCAGGGTTTAGCATCAAACCGCTCGACTCTGGCCGTCGAACAACATGAGGTAACAATGGATTCAGCTAACGCAAATCGGCAGCTAATTGATCGCCTGCCCACCATTGCGCACCAGCCAGAACATCTCGAAACGTTATTAGACGCAGTTTCTTTTAGAGAACGGCTGCTTAGCGAAATTAAAAACGCCAAATCACGTATCTATCTGGTTGCCCTGTATCTACAAGATGATGAGGCCGGACGTAGCGTACTCGACGCTTTGTATGAGGCGAAACAAGCAAACCCCGAGCTCGACATCAAAGTACTGGTTGATTGGCACCGTGCACAACGGGGGCTAATTGGCGCCGAACAATCGGATGGCAATGCGGCCCTGTATCGTGCTTATGCTGAGCGCTACACCCACAAGATTGAAGTTTTGGGCGTCCCAGTGCGAAACCGCGAGGTCTTTGGAGTCTTGCACCTCAAAGGCTTTGTCTTTGATGACAAGGTTCTTTACAGCGGCGCCAGCCTCAATGATGTCTATCTGGCGCAGCACGACCGATACCGCTATGACCGCTATCATGTGCTGGCTAATAAAAAGCTCGCCGATACCATGGCAGACTTTATCGTCAACACACTCACCGCCGACAGTGCCGTTAATTGTCTCGCCTCGCCAGACCGACCAAATAGTAAAGCACTTAAGCCCAGTATTCGTGAGTTTCGCGGCCAGCTACAACGTGCGAGCTATCGCTATGACGATGAGCCGATTGGTGAGCATCAGGTTGGGTTAACACCGATGGTCGGGCTGGGTAAACGTAAGAACAAACTCAACCGCTATATCTGTCATTTGATTGCCAGCGCGCATCAAGAGTTGGTGATTTGTACCCCCTACTTTAATCCGCCCCGTAGCGTGGTCCGAGAAATCCGTCGCGCGCTGCGCCGAGGCGTTACCGTCAGCATTATTGTCGGTGATAAAACCGCGAACGATTTTTACTCCCCCCCAGAGGCGCCGTTTAAGACTATCTCAGCGTTGCCCTATCTTTATGAAGTGAACTTGCGTAACTTTGCGCGCCGCAATGAAGCCGCCATCGCCAAACGCCAGTTGAACATTCATATTTGGAAGCATGACGATAACAGCTTCCATCTCAAGGGCATTTGGGTCGATCGCCAGTACATGTTGCTGACGGGGAATAATCTCAATCCACGTGCGTGGAAATTAGATTTAGAAAACGCCATTCTTATCCACGATAAGCATCAACGCCTCGAAGCGCAAAAACAGCAAGAAGTGGATAAGATCCTCGAGCATACGCGCTTGGTCGGTAGCTACAAACATATCGATAAGATGGAAGATTATCCGTTACCGGTAAAACGGCTTTTGAAGCGGATAAAACGCGTGCGCGCCGATCACTTGCTCAATCAAATTCTATAAAAGGAGCAGGCCATGCGTATCGCCAGAATCGCTGCCATTGATGTGGACCCTCAACGTACCTTTACACCCGACTGCCCAGACGAGTTACCGGTACCCGAGGGAAATCAATTAGGATCGGCATTAAATGCCCAAGCCGCGCTCGCAGATGTGCGTGTCCTCACCAAGGACGCCCATCCTGCTAATGCGGTTTGGGTGGTTGACGATGCTGCCGATATGCTCCAACCGCTATCGTATAAAAACGCGGATCTCACCTGGGTTAAACACGCGGTTCCCGGCACCAAAGGGTTCGAAACCATTGACGACTTACCTCCTGTCACCGAGTACGACTATGTGGTCTGGAAAGGGGTCGAACCCGACTTACATCCCTATGGTGCGTGCTTTCATGATATTGAAGAAAAGCTCAGCACCGGCTTGATTGAATGGCTGCACAGCCAAGAGGTAGAAACCGTCATTGTCGGTGGTTTGGCAACCGATTATTGCGTCAAAACCACCGCTATCCAGCTGAAAAAGCGCGGTCAATTTGACGTGATTGTGAACCTCGCCGCTTGCCGAGGAATTCACCCACAAACGGTCGCTGCCGCCTGTGATGAGATGCTGGATATAGGTATCAAGTTAGTCGATAGTCAGTTGGCATTAGGCTGTTTAGTCCCCCGTTAATTTGTATCGCAGCGACAGAGGACTCTCTCGCTGCGATCGTCCTCGCGCCTTGAGTGCAAACACAGGCTTAAACGTACCATTAAGTTTGAGTCTTTAGACAGAAATGCACTTTGAATAACAAGAGTACTAGGCTTTTAGTTTGCTATCCCCTACTGTCCCATTAACTATTTTCACAATAAAAAATAAGTTTGGAGGATAGCATGCTCAAACCTACCGCTCTGGGTCTCCTGATCGGCGCTTCATTATCTAGCACCGCTTGGGCGATGCCTGCATCGCAGCTTGATGCACTCGGAAACGGGCTCGATGTGCAATACCAAGTCATTGATAATACGCAAGATGACTGGCGTTCTTTTACGGGCAACGTCGCCTTTACCAACCAAAGTACTCAGACACTGCCTAAAACGGGCTGGGCGATTTATTTCAGCCACATTCGCATGATCAAGTCGATCGACACCGATCAACTTAAAGTCTCACACGTCAATGGGGATCTCTTCAAACTCGAACCCACAGATAGCTTTGTTCCGCTTGCTCCCGGTGATCAGTTAGTGGTTGGCTTTAATGCCTCTGACTGGCAAGTCGCTAAATCCGATATTATGCCGAATTGGTATTTAGCCTCCGACGATGAAGCTGACACGCATACCGCATTGATTACCAGTACCAGTAACCACAAAAATGGCCAAGTGCCCACCAAACCGGATGATGAGCTCACCTTTGTCGGTGACTTTGACGCTCCCGCACAGTGGAAACGTTACGGCGGTGCACTCACCGACCATTATGACCCTTTCACGGCCGAGCAGCGCTATGTACGCAATGCCGATTTGTCGTTGGTGGATACCCAAGGACACGTGCTTCCCACACCTGCCAGTCGCATTGAGAAAAATGGCCATATCACCCTCGATAGCGAGTGGACCGTGGTCTACGACAACGGCTATCAAGCACAAGCTCAATGGCTTGCCGATCAGCTTGGCATTTCAGCCACCGACTGGGCACCTACTAATCAAAAAGTTATTCATGTGGGGTGGGGAAAAGTCACCCTTAATGGAAGCGACCAGTGGCACGAAGCTTATCGCCTAGATGTGCAACCTGAGCAGCAGCGTATTGACATTGACGCCCCTGATCAAGCAGGTGCCCTATACGCAGCACAAAGCCTGCTACAACTTAAAACCGGCGATACACTCAAAGCGGTGACGCTAACCGATGCACCGCGCTTTGCTTACCGTGGTCTGTCTGTCGATGCTGCTCGGAACTTCCGCAGCAAAGAGGCGATCTTAAAGTTACTCGACCAAATGGCCGCACTGAAACTCAACAAGCTCCATTTACGTCTCAGTGATGATGAAGCATGGCGTATTGAGATCCCAGCCCTGCCAGAACTGGCAGACGTCGGTAGCAAACGCTGTCATGACTTGTCAGAAACCCGCTGCGTGTTGCCCTTTTTAGGCGCAGGGCCTGACGGCACAGAAGCATCCAATGGGTATTACACTACGGAAGATTATCAAGCGATTCTGCGTAAGGCAGAGGCACTCAATATCACCGTCATTCCAGAAGTAGATATGCCAGGTCACGCGCACGCGGCCATTAAAGCGATGGAAGCGCGTTACCACAAGTACATGGCACAAGGTGATGAAGCCAAAGCGAAAGAATATTTGCTCACGGATTTTGAAGACGACACACAATACCTCTCTGTGCAGATGTTTACCGACAACGCGATAAATGTCTGTATGGAATCCAGTTATCGCTTCGTCGATACGGTGGTTGCCGCGCTCGTCGATGCGCATCGAGACATACAGCCGCTTGATACATTCCACTTTGGCGGAGATGAAATTGCCGGTGCTTGGAAAGAGTCGCCCGTCTGCCAGGCCTTTATTGCAGACAACGATGCAGGCGTGAACAGTGTTGACGATCTAAGTCAGTACTTTGTTGAGCGTATTTCGCACATTACCCAACGTCATCAGCTCGATCTCGGTGGTTGGGAAGATGGCCTCATGCACAACAATAAAGTCTATCCACGCGCACAACTTGCCAATGAGCACGTCTATGGCAACGCRTGGCAAAATATCTGGGAGTGGGGCGTTGCCGATCGCGCCTATAATCTCGCCAACAATGGCTATGGGGTTATCTATAACCAAGCCACACACCTCTATTTTGACCACCCCTATGAACCAGACCCAAGTGAGCGCGGCTATTATTGGGCCCCCCGTTTTACCGACACCCGTAAGACGTTTAGCTTTATGCCCGATGATCTCTACGCTAACGCAGATGCAAAGCGCAATGGTGCATCTATCACCAAACAGGAAGTACTAGACGCTGCCACCGTGAAAACACTGACGCGTCCAGACAATGTGCTTGGTTTACAGGCATCTATTTGGAGTGAAACTATTCGCTCTGATGGCCAATTTGAATCAATGACTTTCCCTCGTCTCTTTGCCATGGCAGAGCGAGCTTGGCACCGTGCCGAATGGGAAGCAAGCACTCAAACTGGGCAAGAGGCAGATCAAACCAAGCGCAACATTGATTACAACCTCTTTGCTAATCAGTTAGCGAACTACTGGTTCCCACAACTAGAGCAACAGGGTGTGGGCTTCCGCTTACCCGTTCCGGGTGGGGTGATAGAAAGTGGTATATTGAAAGCGAACTCGCCATTCCCTGGACTCACCATTGAGTACTCAACTGATAATGGTGCAAGCTGGCAGATCTATGATGCGGCGAACGCTCCTCACGTCACTGCACCAGTGCAGCTGCGTACCATTTCAGGTGAGCGTGTAAGCCGAGTCAGTAAAATTCAATAATCGAGCGATTACACCGCTTAGAAAAGACAAAGCCCCGTCGACAAGACGGGGCTTTTTATTAGATCTTGGGTAGGTAGAAAATGAAATGATATCTACTTAGCAGGCAGTCTAAAGCAAAGCGCTCAGGGCTAATATACCCTCAAGATGCAAAAAGCCCCGACCGTCAGGTCAGGGCTTGGTGTTTCTGCTAATCAAAGTCTTACATGTAGCTGCTTTAATTAGGTTATCTTATTTGTTGCGATGAGGATGTTAAATCGAGACGCGCAGTGTACGGTAAGTACATGAGCATCGCAGACATCAACAGCATCGAGCTATCAATAAGATGAGCCGTTTTTGCCTTCAGATTTTTCAAAAAATCTGAAAACAAGAAAGCAAGCCTGGCGATGTCCTACTCTCACATGGGGAGACCCCACACTACCATCGGCGCTGCTTCGTTTCACTACTGAGTTCGGCATGGARTCAGGTGGGTCCAAAGCGCTATGGTCGCCAAGCAAAATTTTGTTTTGTCTTCACTTTTTTAAAAGTGAAAACCATCAACCTAGAAAGCTGTTCGTTCTCGCCACAATCAACTGGCTTTATTTTAAGTCCAACCCAAAACCTCTTGGGTGTTGTATGGTTAAGCCTCACGGGCAATTAGTACAGGTTAGCTCAACGCCTCACAGCGCTTACACACCCTGCCTATCAACGTYSTAGTCTASRACAACCCTTTAGAGAGCTCGAAGCTCTAGGGATGACTCATCTCGGGGCCAGCTTCGCGCTTAGATGCTTTCAGC
>NZ_MUFO01000065.1:0-9675 GCF_001995345.1 Salinivibrio sp. IB872
ATGCTTGCCGAATAAGAGTCGATGACCGAGCGGAAGTTTTTGCACGAATAAGGCAAATGGTTCTGAATTTATTAAAGCAAGAGAAGAGTTTCAAAGCCGGTATTCAACGCAAGCGAATGAATTTATTAAAGCAAGAGAAGAGTTTCAAAGCCGGTATTCAACGCAAGCGAATGATGTGCGCGATGGACCAAGAGTACCTGGCGACCGTGCTGGGAAGCCTTTCGTGACGCGGATGTTCATGCGTTTTCCGTGATACGTGCTTCGTATTGAGTATAACCATCAAGACGATACGGGCGTACAGTGGCTGGCTATAGCCAAAAGTGGAAAGAAAACGGATAAATTGCTTTTTGAGCAGCACGTCGCGCAATTAAAGCAGTTGTTGGTCTCGTAGCAACGCTATTGATAGGGCGGATATACAAAGGGCCTGAGATTTAACAGGCCCTTTGTGGTGATTAAACACGTTATTTTTTGATCGGACGCGGCCGGCCGCTTTCATCAATGGCAACATAGTTAAATACGGCATCGCTCACCTTGTAGCGTTCGCCGACACCGTCATGCTTAACCGGTTTTACCCATACTTCGAGCGCGACACTCATCGAGGTATTACCAATGCGACTGCATGTACCATAGCAGCAGACTACATCACCCACGCTAACGGGCGCTTTGAAGGTGATTTCGTTCACTGAGACAGTCACGACACGTCCGCCAGAGATTTCTTTGGCGAGGATCGCGCCGGCTAAATCGAGCTGAGACATGATCCAGCCGCCAAAGATATCGCCATTGGCGTTAGTATCGGCTGGCATCGCAAGTGTACGCAGCAACAGTTGGCCGCGTGGGCAGTTGTTTTTATTGTCAGACATGGCTCTCTTCACATCTTATTCAAAAGGGGCTGGCCCCTTTTTTTCAGGATAAGATTAGAATTGTGACCTCTGACACAGCATTTGGGCAAGTTTTTATTGGTCCGAGTTGCTCTCTTTGGGCATATGGCGGTAGATGTAGATACCTGTCGCGATGAGATATAAGAACGTTAAGATCATGGTGCCAAACACTTTAAAGTTCACCCAAACATCAAGCGGCATGTTGTATGCGACGTAAATATTGACCCCGGCTAATACCGAGAAAAAACTCACCCACGCCCAGTTAATGGTGCGCCATACGCGATCGGGTAAGTCCAGCTCTTTGCTGAGCATGTTTTTAATTAAGGGTTTACCTATCAGCTCAGAGGCTACCAAGCCCACCGCAAACAACACATAGACGATGGTCACTTTCCATTTAATGAAGTTGTCGTCATGGAAGAAGAGTGTCATTCCCCCAAACACCGCCACTAAASC
This sequence comes from Salinivibrio sp. IB872, assembly GCF_001995345.1. NCBI lineage: Bacteria > Pseudomonadati > Pseudomonadota > Gammaproteobacteria > Vibrionales > Vibrionaceae > Salinivibrio > Salinivibrio sp. IB872. Next base: position 1,332 of record NZ_MUFO01000065.1, read on the forward strand.
CGCAGTGACGATCTGCATTTTCTCCACTTTTCTATAAAGCGCCCACACTAAGGCGACTTGGATTAGGGTTGCGATGATAAGAGCACCTGTGGCGACATAAATATCGTAAAACTTATACAGCGCGAAGAAGATAATGAGTGGAATAAAATCAATCAGTTGTTTCATAAAACGACACGATGCCTTGTGGGCGGATTGAATAAATGTATTGGCAGTGTAACCAATTGCGGCGAGGGGAGGAAATACGAAATGGCTCGAAAAGGGGGAAGAGAAGATACCGCTCAGCACATAATACGTCATGTACTGAGCGGTGTGCGGTTAGATCCAGTCCCAACCGAAGACCAAGATCATTAAGATAGGGCAAATCACCCGCACATAACCCGGCCAGATTTTCCAAAACCAGGTTTCTCCAAGTTCAGGGCTACCTTGCACCAGCTCTTTCAAGATTTCGTTACGGTGCCACAACCAACCGGCGACCAAGGCAAATAGCAGGCCGAGAATAGGCTGTGCGTATTCGGTCGTCACGGTAACCACCAAGCCGAACAGATCGCCAAAGTTATACACAATGGTGGCAGAGGCTAGGGTGATCAAACCACCAATCCACCAAACGGCTTTCTCGCGAGACTGACGCAGTTCTTCGGTTGCACAAGCTACGGGCACTTCAAGCATTGAAATGGCCGATGTGAGAGCCGCAATGACCATCAGTAAGAAGAAAGCGAAGCCGATAAACAAGCCAGCACTGCCCATGGTATCGAACATGGCCGGCAAGACGCTGAACACCAGCGTATCGCTGCTGAGTAGATCCCCGCTTTCACTGTAAATCGCCACCCCGTTATGCTGAGCAACGAACATCGCTGGCATAATCAATAGTCCGGCAATAAAGGCGATACCGGTATCGAGCAGTGCCACTTGGGCGGCAGTTTTGGGAATACTGGCTGACTTTGATAAGTAAGAGCCATAGACCATCATTACGCACACACCGAGGGAGAGCGAGAAGAAAGCCTGCCCCATTGCACTCACCACCAGACTTGGCGAGAGGTGAGAAGGATCGGGGATCAGGTACATTTTTAATCCCTCAATCGCGCCAGGTTGGAACAAGATGTACACCACCATCACTACGAAGAGTAAAAACAGTACTGGCATTAAGCGAGACGACCAACGCTCGATCCCGTTAGCAATGCCGTTACGAACCACCAAAATGGTCGGTACCATAAAGCACAGCATGAGGGCGAGGTTACGGGTTTCGCTGAATGACTCTAACCAGTTCGCCGCATTAACAAAGCCCAGCGCGGTGAGCAGTGGTGACACCATAAAGCCGACCAACCAACCGGCGACAATGGCATAGAAGCTAAGGAWACCAGTTGCTCCGAGCATACCGACTAAGCCGAGCAAGCGGCCCAACCACTTTTGCCCACCTGCCACTGAGGATAAAGACCGAACCGGGTTAGCATTGCCGTAGCGTCCAATAGTGAGTTCTGCTATTAAAAGGGGATACGCTAGGACAAAAACCATGATCAAATAAATGAACAGAAAAACAGCGCCGCCGTTTGAAGCTGTTTGAGTCGGGAACCCCCAAATATTGCCCAGCCCAATCGCTGAGCCGGCTGCCGCCAAGATAAACCCTAATCGGGATGAAAATTGTGCGCGTTGTGTGTTTGCCATATCTACTCGTCAGTTTATGCGACATACCCGTCTGACTCTACGCGAATGCGTCCAGCTGCTTGGGTATAGATGATTGATACTGCTCATAATGCCCATCGCTGATGCGTGAGCGACACCTTATGGTGTGTAAAGTTATAATTACAGAGTGAAGCTAGTGATTCGTTCCTCTAAGGCTCGTAAGTAAAACAGTTTATGCGTAAAATTTGAAGATCTTGCCGTATGTAATACCCCCAAACGAGCCAACTTCCCGATATTCTTTCCGCGTCTGCTTACTTATTCACCGATAGCGAGTGCGATTCACTGTCTATAGTCAGTACCACAGTGGCTTTCTCTGTCGCAATTATTGATTTAACACAATGTTAACAAGGTGATGTTGCGTCACGTATTTATGTGTCGGTTATTCATCTATGACATTTCTACTGTGGGCCACTTCACTTTTGGTGACTTGTGTTGTCATAAATCTAGACAAAACACTGCTTGCACCCAGTGGCAAGCTAGGCAGAATAGGGGAAGACCATGTGGTTGATAACCCGTCGATTCCAACAATAAGGTGTGCGCAAACAAGCATGGAAAAAGTCTACGAGATCCTGACTCTTATTTTGTTACTCGCGTATTGGCTAACGATCGCGGCGGTCACTATTCGTGTGGTCTTTAAGCGTCGTGCGCTCGGGGTGTCGATCGCATGGTTGATGATTATTTACATCCTGCCGATTGTCGGTGTCATCGCCTACCTACTATTCGGCGAGCTCAATCTCGGGAAGACGCGTGCGGTACGTGCCAAAGCGATGTTTGAACCGTATCGGCAATGGTTGCTCAGCTTACAAGCTTGTCCGGCGCATCGTCCTCAGCACGTGCGCGAGCAATCTCATCATGTTAACCAATTATGCCAAGCGCGGATTGGTGTCCCTGAATTAACGGGCAACCAACTCCACTTGCAGACCGATCCGGCAGATATCCTCAAATCCATTGCCTTTGATATTCGTCACGCCACGCAAAGCGTAAACATGGTGTTTTATATTTGGCATCCTGGCGGCCATGCCGATGAGGTTGCGCAAGCCGCGTGTGATACCGCGAAGCGGGGCATTCCGGTTCGTATCATGCTCGATTCTGCGGGAAGTAAGACGTTTTTCCGCAGCAAATGGCCGAGTGTGATGCGAGAAGCGGGGATAGAGTTGATTGAAGCTCTGGCCGTCAATCCGTTTCGGATGTTCTTCCGCCGCCTTGATATTCGCCAGCACCGCAAGGTGGTGATCATCGATAATCATCTGGCATACACGGGCTCGATGAACATGGTCGATCCGCGCTTTTTTAAGCAAAACGCGGGCGTGGGTCAATGGGTTGACGTGATGGTACGTGTTACCGGCCCCACCGTTCCTGTGCTCAGCAGCATCTTTTCTTGGGATTGGGAAGTAGAAACGGGACTGCGAAATTTACCCGCACAACCCGAATGCTCACTTATTGAAGATCACCAACATGCCAATCACGCGGTGCAAGCCATTCCATCGGGACCGGGTTTGCCGGATGGTATGATCCAACAGGTGTTAACCTTGGCTATCCACCAAGCCCATGACAGCATTACCATTACCACGCCCTATTTGGTGCCGAGTGAAGGGCTACTGTTTAGCTTACAAACGGCAGCGCAACGAGGCGTGAAAGTGACAGTGATTGTGCCGGAAAAAAACGATTCCTTAATGGTTGAGTGGGCCAGTCGGTCCTTCTTTGCCGATTTAATGGCCTCAGGTATTGAGATCTACCGTTTTGGCGGTGGCTTATTGCACACCAAATCTGTGTTGGTTGATGAAAAGTACTGTTTGATTGGCACCGTAAACCTCGACATGCGCAGCTTATGGTTGAACTTTGAGTTAACGCTCACGGTCGATGATCCCGATTTTTGTGCCAGCGTGAACGCGCTACACCAGCGCTATCTCAGCCAATCTTTGCGTGTGGAACCTAAAACGTGGCAACAACGCCCGGTTTATCACAAGCCGATTGAACAGTTTTTCTATATGTTCAGTCCGTTGTTATGATCGGCGCGCGCATTTGATTGAACATGCATACAGTGCGGTTGGTTATACTATACCGTATAGGGGGCGTTATCCTAATCGCTTGTCAGCATTAAGATTATTAAGTGCCTCACAATTGGTAACCATTTATTCCCCTATATCCTAAAAATCCGGCGCCTTTCGCTGCCGTTTGAGGGCAGAGTTACTACACTTATTAATGCCCCATATCGAGTGACAGGAGGTAGACATGTCTATCCGTTCACGCAGTTATACATTGAACACCACGCCCGCGCGAAAGGCGCACGTGCGGGTTGTGCCAAATGGCAATGTGTTGATTCAGATTGCCAACGAGAAAAAACCGCACCTCGCGGAATTTGATGAGGTGAAGTTTGAGCGTAAGGGAAAAATCACCCAGCTGGTCGCAGAGCATGTCGAGCCGGGAAGACGAGAAAATTGGGCACTGCCAATGCATCATGATGATGCAAACGAGCTGGCGTCCTTGATTGATCAGGCTCAGGAAGAGCTTGAAATATTAATGCGCGATCTTAGCTAACCAGCGTTGTTTGCCTGTCGGTACACAGAGTATCGGCAGGCTTTTTTGTTTATGGCCCATTGTCCCCGTCTGCTTTCTAGCCCCTGACTTTTTTTGTGCTGCGAGTTTATCTCAATTGTGAGATTTGTTAATAAATGCTGGCCGAAGCACTATAAATCGTTAACCCCTTTCAAGCACACTAGTCCCAACAGCGTCACATCTGTGACGTAATACAGACACGTGACTTACATTTGTGAGGCCAGCCTCAAGCCCCTTGCTGCTGAACGACAAGTCTCCGGTTGTCGTTGTGATGTAACTGGTGAAAAATGAAAGAAAAACCTCGCACAGCCTTTCTTGCAGCACCCATTGTATTGCTGCGTGGTTTAGTTCAAGCCCCCAATGTCGCGATGGTGGTGATTGGCGTTTTGATTACCTTCAGCGCTGTTGCCGCCTTGCGCGTGCCGATCAATCTCACCGTCAGTGTTACTCCAGAGCATAGTGTGCGATTCAATCGACAGGCGCTCGAGGCCTTACCTTCGGCACAAATCATCACTCAAACCCCATTTACCCAAGGTGAGCAACGTTTTGAGGGTGTGGCGCTATCAAACGTTTTGGACGCTGCGGGGATGGGGGAATGTGCTGACTTAAAACTGAGCGCGATGAATCGATACCAAGCGATGCTCAGTGCAGACATGGTGGCACGTTATCAGCCAGTGATTGCGATGAAACGCAACGGGCAAGCGATGACACTCAGAACACTTGGTCCACTTTGGTTAGTGTTTCCTCTCGACCAATATCCGGCCATTCAGAATGACCGATTTTATTCGGCAATGGTGTGGCAGCTGACTGACATAGCGTGCCAGCCCTAAGGAGTGACGAATGATGAGAAATGCCCAACTGAAGGTGATGCCGATTAAACGCACTATTTTGGTGGTATGTATTGCGATCATGGCAATCGGTGTGGTGTTAACCACCAATAAGATCACCGCGTTATCTGAGCGCCTAACCAACGGCCAAAGCAAGTTGGTGTGGTATATGCTCAGCTTGTCCAAAGAGTACGATGCGCTGATTACCTTGCTGGAACGCTACCAAGGTGGAAAGAGCAGCTTTGATCAGTTGGCGATTCAGCACGAGATCTTATGGAGCCGCTTTCCGGTTGCGATCACGATGGCGAACCGTGGTGATGCGGAACAAGGACATCCGACGGCGCTACTAAAAAATCTGTTTGCTGACCTTAAAGCGTATGAAAGCCGCTTCTATGCCTTGCGCTTTTCTAGTCAGGGCATGAGCCAGCTGATTGCGCATTATCGCCAGCAGCGTCAATTACTCGATGGCTTTTTTCAGCAATCGTTAGCCATGCCGGGTTATGGTTATCGCGAGCATACGCGGTTACTTAACCAGCTCGGACAACTGACCACCGTGATGACGTTAGGGATGATAGCCGTGGGCGCGACAGTATTGATGCTGCTTGCATTGGATGCCAAACGCTATTATCGCTTAGCGCGCGAAGACCAACTGACAGGATTGCATAATCGCCATTGGTTGTTTGATACGTTAAAAGGTCGCTATCTATTCAACACCCATAATATGGCGATGTTGGTGATTGACCTTGATGGCTTTAAGGCGATTAATGATAACTTTGGCCATGATGTGGGCGATCTTTTTCTGTCTGCGTTGGCAGAAAAGCTAGCGATGGCACTCCCGCCGCATACGGTCATTGCGCGGTTAGGTGGCGACGAGTTTGCAGTGGTGATGCCTTATCAGCGCGACGATGAGTCGAGAGTGCTTGCGCGTGTTCTTGTCGACGTGGCGCATCAACCGATCGCAATTGACACATATCTCTGCCAAGTGTCGGCCAGCGTGGGTATCGCGCATGGAAAGGACAAACTGAGCGGGGAGCGTTTACTGACTCATGCGGACACGGCAATGTACGCGGCAAAGCGGGCAGGGAAGAACCAATATCGCATGTATCATGACACTATGCAGCCTCCCAATGGAAAACGACACAGTCGTGAGGAATCGCGGTTTGATGAAGCCACACCTTGGGTAAGTGGCCGTACGAAAGGCGATGCTGAACAGACATCGCCCAACGCTTAGTGTTATCTAGCTTGATATTATTGGCGTGCTGTCGCCGCTTTCATGGTTTTGACGAAGTCCGTTAATGCCGCCAGCATCGTGGGCACATCATGTTGATGTTGCTCGATGATTTTCACCACCGCCGAGCCAGAAATCGCGCCTGCTGCCCCGGCGCTGATCGCCGCTTTGACTTGCTCAGGGGTTGAGATGCCAAAGCCAAGTAGGGGTCGTGGCGCCTCATGATGATGCAAGGTGCCGAGCAGGTGTTCAACCGGCGCCCCTGCTTTAGCCTCTGCCCCTGTGACGCCGGCGCGCGACACCAAATAAGTATAGCCACGGCCCAGCTCCGCCACTTGGGCTAAAGTTGCATCGTCTGCGTTGGGTGGAGCAATAAAAATCGGATCAATGCCCTGCGCCAAGGCTTGTTCACGAAATGGTGCAGATTCAGCAATCGGCACATCTGCCACCAGTACCGAATCGACGCCGACATCCGCACACCGACGGTAAAAAGCGTCAATACCGCGGGCGTAGACGAGGTTGGCATACATCAGCAACCCAATCGGAATGGTCGGATGCTTGGCACGAATGGCTGCCAACATGTCGAAACAGGTATCGGGTGTGGTGCCAGCGGCCCGCGCGCGTAAGGTTGCGTCTTGAATGGTGGGCCCATCAGCCAATGGGTCGGAAAACGGCATACCAAGCTCCAGCGCGTCGGCGCCGCCTTCAACCAAGGCATCGACCACGGCGAGTGATTGTTCTGGATTTGGATCCCCCAAGGTGACAAAAGGAACAAAGGCACCTTGCTGTTTGGCATCCAGATTTGCGAACATCGCTTGATATCGAGTTGATGATGCCATCATGACAGCTCTCCTTTGCCTTCTAGAATGTCATATACAGCGATTGAAACGCTTCTAAGGCCTCATCGTCAGTGACTGCCGGGTATTCGGCACGACCAATGGCGTTAAGATGCGCATGCTGTGGCCCCACCGACGGGAAGTCCAATCCGGCTGATACTGAATATGACTCTTCGACTTGGCCATATTCATCTTGCATCAATGGGGATTTCATACCAAAGAAAATACCGGGCTTGCCATGCTTTAAGGGCGCGCCGTGTTGATCGGTGTCGAGCCCTTTGCCCGCGGGCTCAACACCAATTAAACGCACATCTTTGTCATCGATAAAGTCAGCAAACATGCCAATCGCGTTTGAGCCGCCACCCACACAAGCGATTACCGCATCCGGCAAGCGGCCTTCTACCTGCTGAATTTGCGCGCGGGTTTCCTCACCAATAATGCGTTGAAACTCGCGCACAATGGTCGGAAAGGGGTGCGGGCCCGCCGCGGTGCCGAGCAAATAGTGGGCGGTATCATAGTTGGCTGACCAGTCGCGCATTGCTTCGTTACACGCATCTTTTAACGTCGCAGAGCCCGCATGTACTGGGATCACAGTGGCACCCATCAGCTTCATCCGAAACACATTAGGACTTTGACGCTCAACGTCTTTAGCCCCCATGTAGATGCGACACTTTAGCCCCAATAGCGCACACGCCAGTGCGGTCGCCACACCGTGTTGGCCGGCTCCGGTTTCGGCAATGATCTCTGATTTGCCCATACGCTGGGCAAGCATCGCTTGGCCCAGTACTTGGTTGGTTTTGTGCGCCCCGCCGTGTAGCAAGTCCTCGCGCTTAAGATACAGCTTGGTGTTCGTCCCCTTGGTGAGGTTGCGGCAAAGCGTCAACGCGGTGGGTCGTCCGGCATACTCTTGCAGCAGGCGGATAAAATCGTCTTTAAAGTTAGGGTCGTCTTGGGCATCAATAAACGCTTGTTCGAGCTGATCAAGCGCAGGCACCAGAATTTGGGGCACGTACTGACCACCAAATTCGCCAAAWTACGGGTTAAGCTTGCTCATAATTATCCTTTTACGTCTTTAACTGGGGCCGAGATACGTTGACTGTCTTGGTGACATCTATCCTCTCAGCTAAATCAACTATCTCGAAAAATCAATAGCGGCGAAGAGCGCGGAACGCCGCATTTAACTTGTTGGCATCCTTCACCCCAGGCGCATGCTCGACACC
>NZ_MUFO01000066.1:0-9345 GCF_001995345.1 Salinivibrio sp. IB872
CTGCGGATCCTATCGGTGATGCTTTTGTTTAAGGACACGAAGGCGAGATGCTGGTACAACAGTTTGACCACAATGTGACCGTACCGACTGACCCTCAGTCAGGTCAGCCATCAGGCCAACGTGTGCACAAGCCATTTAAGTTCACCGTTGCGCTCAACAAAGCGGTGCCATTGCTTTATAACGCACTGGCGTCAGGTGAGAAGATGTCAACGGTCGAGCTGAAGTGGTACCGCACGTCGATTGAAGGGAAACAAGAAAACTTCTTTACCACCAAGCTGGAAAGCGCCTCGATTGTGGACATTCACTGCGAGATGCCCCATTGCCAAGACCCGGCGAAGTCAGACTTTACCCAGAACCTGACGGTGTCGATGTCTTACCGCAAAATCACGTGGGACCACGTTAACGCAGGCACCTCAGGCTCAGACGACTGGCGCAAGCCAATCGAAGCCTAATCCTTCATGGCAACATGAAGACACAAACAGCCTGCCTTTACCGGCGGGCTGTGGTGCGTTGAGCCAGACGGCAGGGTCTGGCTGAACGTATCAGGGTAAACAAGCAGGGCGAAGGATACACAGATGGCGACATTGCAAATAGCGTTAACCGTGGCGGGGCTAGATCCACAACCGTTCGTGGTGGTGGACTACCAAGGGGACGAGTGCCTCTCTCACCAAGCAGGCCTGAATGGCAACCCGGTGTATGGGTTCCAGTATGAGGTGGCATTGGCGAGCCGCCATACCGACATCACGCCAGAGCAAGTGGTCGACAAGCCGGTGCAGCTGACACTGTGGCGCAATGGCGAGCTGGTCAAACGGGTGCAGGGTATCGCCAGTGCCTTTAGCCAAGGTGACATTGGTCATCACTTTACCCGTTACCGCTTAACCTTGGTGCCCGCCTTGTATCGTCTGTCGCTTCGCCAAAACAGTCGCACCTTCCAGCACCAAACCGTGCCGACTATTCTAGAAACCCTGCTCACGGAAATGGGGGTGACGGAGGTTAGCTTCTCGCTCACTCGCGACTATGCCGAGCGCGAATACTGTGTGCAGTACCGTGAAAGTGACTTGGCGTTCTTCCACCGCTTAGCGGCAGAAGAGGGCTTGGTGTATCACCATGAGCACGATGCCACCACCCATACCCTGATAGTGACCGATGCGCCCGACAGCTTGCCCCAGCTTGAGCGCCCTGTGCCCTATAACGCCTTAAGCGGCGGACGCACCGATACCCCGTATATCTATGGGCTGACACGCCACACTGCGGCGCAGCCTAGCCACACGGCATTAAAAGACTACAGCTTCAAAAAGCCGCGTTATAGTTTTCAACAAGCGGCACAAGCCGATGGCATTGATTACCAGCGTACCGACAGCTACGAGCACTTTGACTTCCCGGGCCGCTTTAAAGACGACGCSACYGGACAGGCGTTTAACCAAACCCGCTTAGAGTACTTACGCCGYGAGGCYGAACRCGCCAACGGSCAAAGCAATGAACCSGCATTACGSGCMGGCTATCGCTTTACCATCAGCGACCACCTGGATGAGGGCGTCAACCAAGCGTGGCAAGTGGTGCGGGTGCATCACCAAGGCAGCCAACCACAAGCGATGGAAGAAGAAGGTGGCCAAGGCGCCACCACCTACAACAACCAGTTTATGCTTATTCCGGCCACCACCCCGTGGCGCGCCACCCCCACACCCAAACCTCAAGTGGATGGCCCCATGATAGGCACCGTGGTGGGACCGGATGGCGAAGAAATCTTCTGTGATGAACACGGGCGAGTGAAAGTCCACTTCCCGTGGGACCGCTATTCTAACGGCGATGACAAAAGCAGTTGCTGGATACGGGTGGCCCAAGGCTGGGCAGGCAGCCAATATGGCATGATGGCGATTCCCCGCATTGGCCATGAAGTGATTGTGTCCTTCTTACACGGTGACCCGGACCAACCGATCATCACCGGCCGCACGTATCATGCGACCAATGTGCCGCCCTATACCTTACCGGCACACAAAACCAAGACGGTTTGGCGCAGTGAAAGTCATCAAGGCGAGGGCTACAACGAGCTCACGTTCGAAGACCAATCGGGCAGTGAGCAAGTGTATTTACATGCACAAAAAGACTGGCATACCGAGGTAGAAAACGACCGGGTGACCGAGATAGGTCATGACAACCACCATCAGGTACATAACGACCAATTTCATCGTGTGATGGGCAATGCGCATCATACCGTGGAGGGAGAGAGTCGCCAGTACACTCAACAAGACCAAACCCTGATTGTTGACGGCTCGCTGCATGTTAAAGCTGGCCAAGTATGGGTGAATGACGCCAGCAATGAAATTCATATCAAAGCCGGTCAAAAAGCGGTGATTGAGGCAGGAAGTAGCATCACCGTCAAAGCCGGCGGCAGCTTTGTCAGCATTAATGGCGGCGGTGTTCATCTTGTGGGCCCTGCGATTAACCTCAACTCAGGCGGCAGCCCCGGTGCAGGCAGTGGCTATGCCGGTAAAGTCGCTGCCCTCCCGTTTGGGGTGGAGTCGCCGGAAAGTCCAATGCCCGCCCAAACGATTTCTTATGAGGCGCTACTGACCGCTGAAAAAGCACATATACCAGCCGTCAAAATATGTCCTGTTATTGGAGGTGGGCAGTGATAAAACAATGGTTCACTGAACAAATCGACGACATATATTGGTTGGTTGAAGACAACACATTAAAACAGGCGATAGAAGCCAACGGGGAGCTTTCATTTCCTGATGCACGATTGGTTTTTCAGGGTGAAATGTTCGATGCTGTAATGCCACTCTCTCCTTGGCTACTACCTGTGACTGAGTCGGTTAGGCAACTGCCTGAACAAGTATTACAGCAAGGCATGTACTTTTCTTGTACTCAGACTCTCGATGTTTTGTTAAGCCATTTACAGAGTTTATTGATTGCTGCGCTTGACGGTGAGGAGGTCTTGTTTCGATTTTATGACCCTCAGGTGCTATTACCTATGCTGGACACCATGGATGAGCAAGAGCTGTCTGCGCTTCTGGGGCCAGCTGAAAGGCTAACAACGTTTTTAAATGGCCAACATTGCCAATGGTATAGTGACGTTGGTAAACAATACCAACCACGACTGGCACCTTGGTGGATAATTAAACCACATCATTTAACGCCACTTTACCGCACAGATGTGCATGCAAAGATTCTAGAAAGACGCCTCTGGGAGTGCTTACCCGATGCACTAACGCAACTCGAAAAGCCCTCTCAGGTTTTTGAGGCGGTGCTGAATGACGCTAAAAAGAATGGTAAGGATTATGAGTATGCAGAGCGTTTGGTGCTCAGTCACTTAATCAACGAGACGTCCCTAACTTTAGAAGCGGTTCGTGATGCACTGCATCTTGAACAAAAAGAATGCGAAGAAATATTCAAATTACGGGAAACGACGTATGAGTAACACAGGCGTAAACCCACATTGTCAACCATGTGAAAAGCGTGAGCACTGGATAGAGCTACTTATTCGTGATGAGCATAACCAGCCGTTTAATGATGTTAAAGGCACCTTAATTGATGCCACCCAAAAAGCGCACCCCATTTCTTTGGGTGAGCAACCCATTTTGGTTAAAGACATTGCCCCCGGCCCTGTGGAAATAAAGTTAGATCTGGGTGATTGGTTACGTGAAGCGCAAGACAGTCAACACGCAGTGAATCCTGACTCTGACCCTGTAAAGGATTTTTCAGCAACTTATACAGGATACAATGGTGGAGAGGTTATCTATCATGAAGCAACGACAGGTGATCTGACCGAGCTCCCTCAATACGAGCCAACTGATTTACCAGAAAATAGAGTCACTCTTCCTGAACGGCATCAAAAAGGGGCCGCCGACAAAATAAAACTCGTCACAGATAAAACATATATTCTTAAAGTGAGAGCGTACAAATTTATTACGCTTCGCTTCGGTGTGTTCTTTGATGGTACGGCCAATAATACATACAGTGCGCTATGGGGTAAACAGCAGTTTGACCGCTACTATAATACGTGGAAAGCCAACTATGATACTGAATGTGAAATACTGGCTAAACAAACTGGATTAGATAGTAGCTCGATTAAACCGACACAGTTGCCAGATTCATGTTTTGCTTATCCAGAAGGGGTTGAGGGAAGTACTGCGAATGAAGTCACTAATGTATATAAGCTCTATGACAGGTATAAAGACAGAAAGTTACTATCTGATAGTGTTTTTGTCCTGAGTGAATATATAACTGGAATAGGTACAGGCAACAGTAAAGATATCGCACCGGCAGGTGAATCTACTTACGGTCAAGCAACAGGGACTGGAGATTATGGTATTAGGAGTAAGGCTATTTATGCGTCTAATCAAATTAAAAATAGTTTGAAAGACGCTAAGGAAATAATTACTAACCATGATGAGAAAATAGATGGTATCAATAAAATTCAGTTTGATATATTTGGCTTTAGCCGCGGAGCGGCAGCAGCGAGACACTTCATTAATTATGTCTTGAAAGAAAATAAAAAAGGTGTATATCAAGATAGCCCATTCGTAAGAGGGTTTAAACGAGCTTGTTTTCACGCTAATTTACCGATAGCATTTGATTTTGATTGGTTGGAAAGTGACCATGATAAAGCATGTATGGAAATAACGTTTGCAGGCTTATTTGATACTGTAGCATCGGTTATTGACGGCTTAGATACGATGGATTTCTCTACCCATAATACTAAGCATGGTTTGGTAGAGCTATGGATTGACCCGAAACGTGTTCGCCGCGCCGTACACCTAACTGCACACCCAGACACAGAGTATCGTTATGACTTTAGTCTCAACCACCTAAATAATGTGGCGCTAGGCGAATTAGTCAGTGCAGAACAACGATCGAAAGCGGAGCCACCTGTGACGCATTTTCATGAGTTTGTTGTGCCTGGAAGTCACTCAGATATTGGTGGAGGCTATAAATCACGTTTAAGCTACGATCATCGTGACTATTTATTACCTGCACTCGAAAAAGTGCTTGTTAAGTCAATCAGAAAAAGTTATTCCTTTTCGTTAGGGAAAAAAGAAAAAGTCAAGAACGAGGTTGTAAAGCTACTGGATGAATATAAAGAAAAAGATAAAAAAGTCGGCTGGCGTGATGAAGACTACATCATTGAAACCAAAGAGCGCATTGGCAAAGATAGTGGTCAGATAACAGGTAAACTATATATAAAACGTCAAGTGGAAGGTGAGCTATCTCGCTTATATTTGCGTATTATGTACGGTTTGGCCGAGTTTTATGGTGTGCCGGTTCATGATGATGACGGGATTATATGGACTCAGGCTGAATCCAAACTATATACCGTGTCCCCTATCAATGAATTAGGGAATTCTAGTTTTGAGTTCGTTGAGTTAAATAATAAGGCCCTAGAACTATCGAAGTGTGGTGATGTTTCTTCACTAAGCTCAATCCTAGAAAGCGAAGCGCTAGTGAAGACGCTAGCATATGCTAATTTAATTCACCATTCTTCAAAAGATAGTTTAGGCTTTAGACCACATTGGGATGAAGAATCTAATTGTTATAGGAGGGCAAGCTTTGTCTGTACTAAAGAAATATAAGAAAACAATGATAACCCTGCTTGCATTGTTTTTTTTAATTGGATGCAAAGAGAGCGAGCCTCTCCCAGGAAAACCTTGGCGTGTATCTGTGGTAATGCCTTCATTCTATCCCATTAAAATCACACAAGCCTATGGTGTGAATGAAGAGCAAGATTGGACAATGCCGCTCCATGGTCTGGCTCAATCGATGAGTACAAGTAAGTTAGAATATGTCCGTACTGTGTTTCCTGATTATGATGGTTTTGGCTTCCCTATATCGCCTCTGACTGCTCTAGGTGGGCGCCAATTAGGTTCATCAAATAAACACTTACCGGATAGTATTTATATATATTGGACATCACTCATTAATATGCGTTTTTTTGTGACCAAATATGACCTTTCTCCAAAGTTGAAGGAGTTAATGGCAGCAGAGTTAAGCTATACGAGACGTGATGGCACTATTGATGCGTCTTGTTATAGAACTGAATTTTTCTTTGGTATGTTGCCTAACGGAAAAGCTAAGGTATGGCTGTGGGGTTGTGGGAAATTTATCTACTTAGCAGAGCTGGATCCTGTACGAGAGAAAGACCGTGACCAAAATGGTACAACGGCCGATGAGTATAGACAGGGCCCCACACCCACACCACAAAGAGTTCGACAGCGTGGAATAGATGCTGGTGTATCGACTGTCCCAATCCCATGGGAGAAAGTGGGCAAAGTTTATAGCAAAAACACAGTCGAGTTGCTTAGTGAGCAGTAATGGTGGGTAGCTCGAAGTGATATCTCCATACATTTATCACAGACTTTAAATTCTCATCGCCCAGTGAGTGATTAGCATCCACTGGGCGGTATGTTCACTCTATTGAGATGATGGATAAAGCTCAAAAGGACAACGATTTTTGCCTGTACTAAATAAATATAGAAAAACACTGATAACCCTGCTTGCGTTGTTTTTATTAATTGGCTGCAAAGAGAATGAGCCTCTCCCTGGAAAACCTTGGCAGGTTTCTGTGGTAACGCCTTCATTTTATCCCATCTACATCACGCAAGCGTATGGTGTGAACGAAGAACAAGACTGGACAATGCCGCTCCATGGGCTCTCCTTGTCAATGAGTAAAAGCGAATTAGCCAATGTTCGCACTGTGTTTCCTGATTATGATGGGTTTGGACTCCCTGTATCATTACTCACTGGTGTACGTGGGCGACAACTAGGCTCTGCTAATAAGCACTTACCAGATAGCATATATATATATTGGACCTCATTGATTAATCTGCGGTTTTTTGTGACTAAGTATGACCTTCCTCAAAAAGTAAAAGAAATAATGTCGAAAGGAGTAAGCGTTGAGCGATATGATGGATCTTTAGGTTCCTGTTTTAGGACTGAGTTTTTCTTTGGCATGCTTCCCAATGGAAAAGCCAAAGTGTGGTTGATGGGCTGTGATCAGCTCATTTATTTGGCAGAGCTGGATCCAGCACGAGAGAAAGACCGTGATCAAAATGGTACGACGGCCGACGAGTATAGACAAGGTTCCACACCGCAAAGAGTTAGGCAGCGTGGAATYGATGCAGGTGTATCGACTGTCCCAATCCCATGGGAGAAAGTTGGCAAAGTCTACAGTCAAGATCCAGTCGAATTGCTCAGTGAGCAGTAATGGTGAGTGACTCGAGTTAATATCTTCATAGGTTTATCACAGACTTTAAATTTTCATCGCCCAGTGAGTGAATCGCATCCACTGGGCGGTGTGTTCACTCTATTGAGATGATAGATAAAGCTCAAAAGGACAACGATCTTTGCCTGTACTAAATAAATATAAAAAAACAATGATAACCCTGCTTGCATTGTTTCTTTTGATTGGATGCAAAGAGAATGAGCCTCTCCCTGGAAAACCTTGGCGCGTATCTGTAGTAATGCCCTCATTTTATCCCATTAAAATCACACAAGCCTATGGCGTGAACGAAGAGCAAGATTGGACAATGCCGCTCCATGGTCTAGCCCAGACGCTGAGAAAAAGCGAGCTAAAGTATGTGCGCAGTATTTTTCCGGACTATGATGGATTTGGTTTTCCTTTGTCGATATTGGCCGGTGTAAGTGGAAGTCAATTAGGCTCAGCAAATAAACACTTACCGGATAGTATATATATATATTGGACGTCGCTGATTAATATGCGTTTCTTTGTGACTAAATATGATCTTTCTCCGAAGGTTAAGGAGTTAATGGCGAAAAAATTGCATTATACACGAAGTGATGGCTCCAAAGGACTTCCTTGTTATCGAACCGAATTATTCTTTGGTATGCTACCCAATGGAAAAGCAAAAGTGTGGCTAATGGGTTGTGATCAACTTATCTATTTGGCAGAGTTGGAGCCAGCACGAGAGAAAGACCGTGACCAAAATGGTGCAACGGCTGATGTATATAGGCGGGGATCTAAGCCCGAGAAAGCAAAACAGCGTGGAATCGATGCAGGCGTATCGACTGTCCCAATCCCATGGGAGAAAGTGGGCAAAGTCTACAGTCAAGATCCAGTCGAGTTACTCAGTGAGCAGTAAAGATGGGTAGCTCGAAGTGATATATTTATAGATTTATCATAGACTTTGAATTCTTATCGCCCAGTAAGTGATGCAACACTTGCTGGCGGTAGCATTGCTTATCAGCTTACCCTGATAGTGACTGATGCGCCCGACAGCTTGCCCCAGCTTGATAACCCGGTGCCCTATAACGCCGTCAGTGGCGGTCGTACCGATACCCCGTATATCTATGGCCTGACACGCCACACCGCGGCACGCCCTAGTCACACGGCCTTAAAGGACTACAGCTTTAAAAAGCCAAGCTACAGTTTCCAACAAGCGGCGCAAGCCGATGGCACACGGAAAACGCATGAACATCCGCGTCACGAAAGGCTTCCCAGCACGGTCGCCAGGTACTCTTGGTCCATCGCGCACATCATTCGCTTGCGTTGAATGCCGGCTTTGAAACTCTTCTCTTGCTTTAATAAATTCAAAACCATTTGCCTTATTCGTGCAAAAACTTCAGCTCGGTCATCTACCCTAATTCGACATGCATCTTCTTTTAATCCAACATCGAGCTGCCAGTGCATTGATTCAATTAACCAGTGCGAGCGAGTGGCATCATGAAGCTCTTTCGCTGTCAGTGCTTTTGAACTTATATAGTAGCGCACAGAAATATCGGATTCTTCGGCGTGTTTGCCTTCTTGTCGAACACTCACCATGATGCCCATCGTTTTTAGTTCAGGCCAATCATAAGCCAAATCACCTAATACACTTAAATTGGTATTAATCAGTGCACATCGTGTTTCCAAACGCCCATGCGATTTCTCTTGTGATGAATAGCTATCGCCATCAAAATGTTGAAGCATTGAGGGGCGGTAATAATTATCAAACGCTTCATCTAACCTGCCTTGATTTCCTTWAACAGCAAGCAAGTAATCAGCATTTTTATCGATGATTTTCTGTGCAATTTTTCGCTGACAACCCATAGCATCAATGGTAATCAAACAACCTGAAATATCGAGCAATTCTAGTAGCTTAGGAATGGCAGTAATCTCGTTCGTCTTACTGTCTACTTTTGACTGTCCAAGGGTAGTGTTCAAAAGTCTGTGTCACTCCTATAGTTAACCCTCAACAGGGAGTGATACATCAATGTCCGACAAATACGAAATTGATATTCAAGCTTTTGCTAAGGCACTGCAATCTGGACAGGGCCTCAACGGGAAAGATGGACTGCTAACGCCGTTGATTAAACAGATCACCGAAGCTGCTTTGGCTGCTGAGATGG
>NZ_MUFO01000067.1:0-9245 GCF_001995345.1 Salinivibrio sp. IB872
GAATAAACTCGAAGTCGATGGCACGGTCGATTTTACGAACAAGATGGTCTTTGGGGGGAACAAGTTGTTCCATCGTCACCATTTCAAGTTCATATTGGTGTGGAGAAGGTTCTTGAAGCATACCGGAGCATCCCTATTGCGACACTCCTATTAGATCAAAGGTCTAGCTCGAAAGCTAGACCTTTGTCAGCAGTCTGACGCCACCGCAAGGTGGCGTTTTTCTTACGGCGCTACGCGCGTGAGACAGGAAACGCGGTCACCGCATCAATGTGATCACAACCGAGCGCGAGCATCACAAGGCGATCGATCCCTAGCGCGACCCCTGCACAATCCGGCAGCCCCGCGTCCAAGGCGGCGAGTAAGTGTTGATCGATAGGTTGTGGGCGCAAACCTCTTGCCACTCGCATCGCATTGTCCGCCTCAAAGCGGCGGCGCTGCTCCTGCGCATCTTGAAGCTCATAGAATCCATTGGCGAGTTCAATACCTTGAAAATACACCTCAAAACGGTGTGCAACACGTGGATCCGCCTCACTGATTTTGGCTAACGCGGCTTGAGATGCCGGAAAGTCGTAAACAAAAGCCGGCGCCTGCTGACCAATATTTGGCTCAACCATCACCGAGAAAAGCAGTTGCAACAAGGTGTCTTTGTCGGTTTCATCCTCAGTGATATCAGCAAGCCCTTGGGTGGCAGCAAGGGCTCGTAGCTGGTCAATATCCGCGCGTAATGGACAAAGTCCAGTGCATGATTGAAAAGCTGCTTGGTAGCTCATTCGCGTCGCACCTTGGCACTTGAGTACCGCTTGCAACAGCGCATCCATTTCATCCATCAACTGGTGATGGTCAAAATCCGGTCGATACCACTCGAGCATGGTAAATTCTGGATTGTGATAACGCCCCGCCTCTTCATTACGAAATGCCTTACTGATTTGATAAATGGCGCCGCTACCCGCCGCCAGTAATCGTTTCATATGAAATTCTGGGCTAGTCATCAAATACAAGGGTAACCCCTTGGCAAAGCCAGGGCCGACCAGCGAGGTGGAAAAACTGTGTAGATGCACATCCGTCACCGCCGCTTGGCTCAACGCTGGGGTATCGACTTCCCATACTGCACGCTCAGCAAAAAATTGACGAATGCGGGCAATAATGGCCGATCGTTTTTTCAACTGTGTCATTGAGGCCGTTGGCTGCCATGAACAGGCTTGAGTCATGATATCAATCTCTCATTGCGCGAATGGCGTCAGTCTAGCGTCACGCTGGCGAATAACAACCAGTACACCAAGATGAAGCACGACGTAAACGTGGCACTGTGCGCATTCTGTTTGTAAGAGAACGCTGTTTTTTCATAGCTCGCCGACACTTAACGACCCACCTCACAGTTTTATGCAATTTAACTCCCACGCCCGCAAAATCGCTGCAATTCCCCAACTGAATCAATTTTTACTCGGTGAGGATTGCCTACCATGTCGGCAGAACAATAAACAAGCCAAGCACTGGCTTTCCCTACACTGGAGGATGAACGTGCAGACCATCACCACAGATATTGCAGTTATTGGCGCCGGCGGCGCTGGACTGCGCACCGCCATTGCGGCCGCTGAGGCGGATCCGTCTCTCAATATTGCCCTGGTGTCCAAGGTCTACCCGATGCGCTCACACACTGTGGCTGCAGAGGGTGGCTCGGCTGCCGTCATCAAGGATGAAGACAGCCTAGACAACCATTTTAATGACACCGTTAGCGGCGGTGACTGGCTGTGCGAGCAGGACGTTGTGGACTACTTCGTCAAGCACTGCCCAGAAGAGATGATCCAATTAGAGCAATGGGGTTGCCCTTGGAGCCGTAAAGACGATGGCAGCATCAATGTTCGCCGTTTTGGCGGCATGAAAGTCGAGCGTACATGGTTTGCCGCCGATAAAACTGGCTTCCATATGCTTCACACCTTGTTCCAAACCTCGATTAAATACCCACAAATTCAGCGGTTAGATGAATACTTCGTGGTCGACTTGATCGTGGATGATGGCCAAATCCAAGGCCTTATTGCCCTGCATATGGCAGAAGGTGAACTGGTCTGCATTAAAGCCAAATCTGTGGTGCTCGCCACCGGCGGTGCTGGCCGGGTGTACAGCTGTAACACCAATGGTGGCATCGTCACCGGTGATGGCATGGCGATGGCTTATCGCCACGGTATTCCATTACGTGATATGGAGTTTGTGCAGTATCACCCCACAGGCTTGCCCGGCACTGGCATCTTGATGACCGAAGGCTGTCGCGGTGAAGGGGGAATTATTGTCAACAAAAATGGTTATCGCTATTTGCAAGATTATGGCCTTGGCCCAGAGACACCAGTGGGCGAGCCAAAAAACAAATATATGGAGTTAGGGCCGCGCGATAAAGTCTCTCAAGCCTTTTGGCACGAGCAACAAAAAGGGAACACCATCAAGCATCCATTAGGTGATGTGGTGCACCTTGATTTGCGCCACTTAGGTGAAGACTTCTTACAAGAGCGGTTGCCGTTTATTTGTGAATTAGCCAAAGCGTACGTCAACGTCGATCCGGCCAAAGAGCCAATCCCAATTCGTCCGACCGTCCACTACACCATGGGGGGCATAGAAACCAATGCCCAGACCGAAACCCGCGTAAAAGGACTCTTTGCGGTGGGCGAATGCTCCTCCGTCGGCCTGCACGGCGCCAATCGCTTAGGATCGAATTCACTGGCTGAGYTGGCCGTATTTGGTCGACTCGCCGGAGAAGGTGCCGCACAACGTACACGTGAGTTTACGGGATGGAATCAAGCGGCGATCGATGCCCAGATCCAAGACGTTAAAGCACGCATTGATAAGCTCTTGAGCCATCAAGGCGAAGAAAACTGGGCAGATATTCGCAAAGAGCTGGGGGACACCATGGAAGCCGGCTGTGGTATTTATCGTCGCGAAGATCTAATGCAAGCCACGATTGATAAAATCGCCGAACTGAAAGCTCGCTATCAACAGATCAGCATCCAAGATCAAGGCAGTGTGTTTAACACCGACTTGTTGTATGCCATCGAAGTAGGTTACGGGCTCGAAGTGGCCGAAGCCATGGCGCATTCTGCCATTCAGCGACGCGAGTCTCGTGGCGCCCATCAACGCCTTGATGATGGCTGCACAACCCGTGATGATGACAACTACCTCAAGCACACCTTGGCATTTTACCAACCCAAGGGTGGCCCACGGATTGATTACAGTGACGTGAAGATCACCAAGTCTCAACCGAAAGACCGCTTGTATGGTGATGCTGCGGAGCAGGCTCAAGCGGCCAGTGAGGGGCAACAAGAGGAGCAAGCACAATGACGCAAGCTACCTATAGAGTTTCTATCCTTCGCTACGATCCCGCAAAAGATGATGCACCTTACGCGCAGGAGTTTGTCGTCCCCGGAGACGACACCTTCTCTGTGCTTGATGCGCTGGGCTATATCAAAGACAATCTCGACAAGTCATTGGCTTATCGCTGGTCATGTCGCATGGCCATTTGCGGCTCGTGCGGCATGATGGTCAATGGCGTGCCTAAACTCGCGTGTAAGGCTTTTTTACGCGATTACCCGAACGGCGTACTGATTGAGCCGCTAGCAAACTTTGCTATCGAAAAAGATTTGATTGTCGACATGACGCCATTTATTGAGCGCTTGGAAGCGATCAAACCTTATATTCTCGGCAACGACCGTCGTCCTGAAGATGGTCCTAACACACAAACCCCAGAGCAGATGGCGCGCTACAAGCAATTTGCCGCCTGCATTAACTGTGGTTTATGTTACGCCGCTTGCCCGCAGTTTGGCCTCAATCCAGACTTCCTCGGCCCAGCCGCACTGACCCTCGCCCATCGCTATAACCTCGATAGCCGAGATGGGGGACAACATGAGCGTATGCCACTGATAAACAGCGATAACGGAGCATGGGGATGTACCTTTGTGGGCTACTGCTCAAAAGTCTGCCCGAAAGGAGTCGACCCGGCGGGCGCGGTCAACCAAGGCAAGGTTGCCTCTACCCAAGATATGGTGATCGCCATGTTTAACCCCAATAAAGAAGGCAAGGAGATAACAGGATGAGTAACCGTAAACCTTATATGCGGCCCATGCCTCGTACTTGGTGGCTGCATCATCCGTTTTATCGCTTTTATATGGTGCGCGAGGCCACGGTACTGCCTTTGGTCTTTTTCACACTGAGCCTCACTGCGGGTTTGATTTGTCTCGTACAAGGCCCTCAAGCGTGGCAAGGCTGGCTGGATTATATGGCCCACCCTGTGGTGATCCTATTAAACGTGGTCGCCCTGGCGGCAAGCCTGTTTCATGCCACGACATTTTTTAGCATGATGCCGCAGGTCATGCCGATTCGTATCAAAGGAAAATTGCTCGACGGCAAGTGGGTGATTGGGGCGCAATGGGGAGCCGTTGCAGTAATTTCGTTGCTGGCCTTGGTGATCATTTAGGAGGCGTTATGATTGATTTAAAACCTAAGCGCTCCGACGAGCCAGTATGGTGGAGCCTGTTTGGTGCAGGCGGTACATGGTTTGCCATGTTCACGCCGATTACTGTCTTGATTTTGGGTGTTTTAATTCCACTTGGGATCATCGACCCATCCGCCCTAAGTTACGAACGTGTGATGATGTTCGCGGAGCACTGGTTAGGTAAGTTGCTGATCTTGGCGACCCTTGCCTTACCGATGTGGCATGCCATGCATCGCATCCATCATGGTTTACATGATCTTAAGCTGCACGTGGGACTGGCCGGGAAAGTGGTTTGCTATGCCATCGCCTTTGCCGTCAGTGTCGCTGCTGCGCTACTCGTCCTTGTCGTATAGCATCTAAGCATATAAAAAAGCCCTGAACCAATTCGGTCAGGGCTTTTTTCTCGGACATTCGAAATGCCAATTATTTTACGCGGCTTACATACTCACCCGAGCGTGTATCCACTTTGATGACTTCACCGATTTGAATAAACAAAGGCACACGAACAACGGCCCCTGTGATCAGTGTCGCGGGTTTACCGCCAGTACCTTGGGTATCCCCTTTTAGACCCGGATCGGTTTCAGTCACTTCAAGTTCGACGAAGTTAGGTGGGGTAACCACGATTGGGTCACCATTCCACAACGTGAGTGTACAGGTGTTGTTTTCAACTAACCATTTGACGTTATCACCCACTGCACTCTCGTTGGCAGCGATTTGCTCAAAGGTTTCGTTGTTCATGAAGTGATAGAACTCACCATCTGTGTAGAGGTAGTCCATTTCCACATCGATCACATCGGCAGCTTCAACGCTGTCACCTGATTTGAATGTTTTCTCTAGAACCTTACCGGAAATCAGCTTACGGATTTTAACCCGGTTGAAGGCTTGGCCTTTACCCGGCTTCACGAACTCATTTTCGGTAATGACACACGGCTCGTTATCGAGCATAATTTTCAATCCGCCGCGGAATTCATTGGTGCTGAAAGACGCCATCTTGATCCTCTTAACATCTTCGAGTTTTCACAAATGTCGCACATCATAACCCGAATCCAGCCTGCTGTTGAGCGAAACTGGATCAAAGAACTCGCAGAGGGGATCACAGATCCCAAGGAACTGCTGCAACTGCTTGAAATTTCACCATCCGACTGGGAGGCAGGATTTAGTGCTCGTCGCCTTTTTGCCCAACGTGTGCCACGCAGTTTTGTGGCTAGGATGGAAAAAGGAAACCCTGATGATCCACTGCTAAAGCAAGTCCTCCCCATTGCCGACGAGTTTAATGACGTTGACGGGTTCAGCGCTGACCCACTGGAAGAACAAGACAATGCGATTCCTGGGTTGTTACACAAGTACCACAACCGTGTCTTACTGATCGTTAAAGGAGGCTGTGCAATCAATTGTCGTTATTGCTTCCGTCGCCATTTCCCTTATCAAGACAACAAAGGCAGTAAACGCGTATGGCAAGGGGCGCTGGACTATATCGCCGCCCATCAAGAGATTGATGAAGTGATTTTATCCGGTGGTGACCCGCTGATGGCCAAAGATGAGGAGCTCGATTGGCTCATCAGCGCCATCGAAGACATAACGCATGTTAAGCGGCTACGCATTCATTCACGGCTACCTGTGGTGATCCCCGCTCGTGTCACCTCTGCGTTTACCGAGCGCTTATCGCGGTCACGTTTACAAGTGGTACTCGTCACCCACATCAACCACGCCAATGAGATTAATGCAGAATTAAGCCACAAACTCCATATGCTGCGACAAGCAGGCATCACGCTGCTTAACCAAAGCGTGCTTCTCAAAGGCGTAAATGACAGTGCGGATGCGTTGGTGGCACTGAGCCAACGGCTTTTTGAGGCTGGCGTTTTGCCTTACTACCTGCATGTATTGGATAAAGTCCAAGGCGCCGCTCACTTTTTAGTCTCAGACGATAAAGCGCGCGCCTTAATGCAAGACATTATCGGCCAACTTTCAGGCTATTTGGTCCCCCGACTGACCCGAGAAATTGGCGGGCGAGCGAGTAAAACCCCGCTTGATCTGCATTTAGAGTGAATAATCAGTGACTTAATTAATACAAGCTGTTGATTTATCTTTGCTTCCATGGCTTATTAGAGAGGAAAGCTCACCACAAGGATGTGTTATGTCTCTGATTATTCGTCAATACCACGCCGACGACATTCCGGCGATACGCGATATCTATGCGCAACCCAAGGCGCAAGCAGGCACCTTACAATTGCCGATGCCAAGCCTCGCCATGTGGGAAAAACGGCTTAATAACGTACCAGATGGCGTATACCCATTGGTTGCCGAGCTGGAGGGTAAAGTGGTCGGTAATCTCGGCTTCGTCATTGCCGCGAATCCTCGCCGTCGCCACGTTGCAGATATTGGCATGGGCGTTCATGATGCCTATCAAGGCCGCGGCATAGGCAGTGCGCTAATGGAAAAAGCGATCGATTTAGCCGAAAACTGGCTGAACGTATCACGGATAGAGCTAACCGTTTACACGGATAACGCGGCTGCGATCCACCTCTATCAAAAGTTTGGCTTTGAAATTGAAGGCACCGCCAAACAGTTTGCGTTTCGCAATGGCGAGTTTGTCGATGCCCACTACATGGCGCGTACCCGCTAATCAAGCCACTCGGGGAAACAATCCGGTTTGGCGTAGCTAAGCCGACCAATGCGTGCGGTACGGTGGTAGCTATCTAAACCGCTAACCGCAACGCTGCCTGCTTGTTCAATATCTACGTAGCCATCATCTTTGACACACGATTCGGGCACATGAACTTCACTGATTTCTCCGATCAGTAAATGTGTACCATTAATTGCCAGCGTATGCTCTTCTCTCAACACTAATCCTAAGCGCACCGCAGCTTCTTGCACGTAAGGGGCATTGAAGCGCTCTCGCCATAATGGCGTCAGACCCACTTGATCAAACTCTGAGACGTCGTGAGGATAGCGTGCAGATGTCTGATGCGCGGCAGTGAGCATCGCCTCACTCACATGGTTGAGCGTATACACACCTAGCTGACGAATGTTTTCAAGAGAATCCCGCACCACGGTATCAGGTCGGATAATCACTCCCATTAACGCCGGATTCGCGCCCAGGTGAAAAGCAGAGCTAACCATACACAAGTTCGTTTGTCGTTCAGCGTCGCTGGTCCCTAATAAGTTTGCAGACTTAAAGCCTGACAAGCTATTGATAAAGGCTGCGCGATAACGTTTTTCCATGCTCATGATGTCATCATGGCCGAACACACTCAAAGACATAACCTTCCTTATTTCAGCTGGCACTGTTGGCAACGTGCCTGCCCGGTTAATAATGCGGAGATCCGATACCGGTGGCGGGCAAAAAACAAATAAGCTTGGTCTGCAAACCAAGCGATCACGGGCCAGCGTAACCAACTCACCCAATATCCCTTGCCTACCGCGTGCCATGCAGCATAGGTTGCGTCTAAACCATACACCATCTGTCCTTGACTATCTTTGGCGTGCAAAATGCGATTAGCGGCTTTGGGATCCACATCGGGGAAACGGGCTGCAAAATCGGGATGATGGATATCTTCCAGTATGAGCTGTTGGTTTTTATCCCAACGTGACAGCTTGCGCATTTCCTTGACGCATAACGGGCACAAACTGTCATAAAATAGCGTCACCATAAACGTCCCTCCTAACCTCGTCTTAATACGCATAACGACATTGGTACGATCAGGTGTTTACGCCTATCCAGCATGGATAAAACCCACGTCAGCCAGTACTCAGCATAGCGATCCAAGTCTTATACAGCCTATTAGGTAGTCAGAGATATGGAAAAAGTGTCGGTTGGTGTCTGTGTGATGAGCATTTTGCAGCGAGGCGCACAGGGCTGATACACCCTCAAGATACAAAAAAACCCCGACCGTCAGGTCAGGGCTTGGTATTTCTGCTAATCAAAGTCTTACATGTAGCTGCTTTAATTAGGTTATCTTATTTGTTGCGATGAGGATGTTAAATCGAGACGCGCAGTGTACGGTAAGTACATGAGCATCGCAGACATCAACGTTATCTTATTTGTTGCGATGAGGATGTTAAATCGAGACGCGCAGTGTACGGTAAGTACATGAGCATCGCAGACATCAACAGCATCGAGCTATCAATAAGATGAGCCGTTTTTGCCTTCAGATTTTTCAAAAATCTGAAAACAAGAAAGCAAGCCTGGCGATGTCCTACTCTCACATGGGGAGACCCCACACTACCATCGGCGCTGCTTCGTTTCACTACTGAGTTCGGCATGGAATCAGGTGGGTCCAAAGCGCTATGGTCGCCAAGCAAAATTTTGTCTGGAAAAAAATTTAACGCACTTCAGTGCGGCCCGTCAGGGTCAAATACAAGGAGGTATTTGATAAATTCGTTCCTAAATCTAGAAAGCTGTTCGTTCTCGCCACAATCAACTGGCTTTATTTTAAGTCCAACCCAAAACCTCTTGGGTGTTGTATGGTTAAGCCTCACGGGCAATTAGTACAGGTTAGCTCAACGCCTCACAGCGCTTACACACCCTGCCTATCAACGTTCTAGTCTAGAACAACCCTTTAGAGAGCTCGAAGCCCTAGGGATGACTCATCTCGGGGCCAGCTTCGCGCTTAGATGCTTTCAGCGCTTATCTGTGCCGAACTTAGCTACCGGGCAATGCGTCTGGCGACACAACCCGAACACCAGCGGTTCGTCCACTCCGGTCCTCTCGTACTAGGAGCAGCTCCCCTCAATCATCCAACGCCCACAGCAGATAGGGACCGAACTGTCT
>NZ_MUFO01000068.1:0-8485 GCF_001995345.1 Salinivibrio sp. IB872
GGATTATAGTTGCTGATAACCCGAGACTATCTTTTATTAAAACACTCGAATTTCTATCCTGCGAAATTGGATTTTCTACTTGGCAAAGCCCGCCAGTTATTGACCCAAGCGCGACGATAGGTGAGAACGTAGTTATAGAAAATGGTTGTGTAATAGGCGAAAACACCATCATTGAACATAACGTTGTGTTACACAAAGGGACCCGAATCGGTAAGAATAGTCGAATTCGTTCCAATTGCTCAGTTGGTGGTGATGGTTTTGGTTTTGAACGGCTAAAAGATGGTACGCCAATTAGGTTCATCCACTTAGGTGGAGTGGTCATAGGTGATAATGTAGAGATCGGTGCACTCAATAGTATTGCTCGAGGTACTCTATCAGACACGGTCGTAAACGATAATGTGAAGACGGATAACCTAGTCCATATTGCACATAATTGTATAGTTGGAGAAAACTCTCTAATAACTGCTTGTGCGGAGTTAAGCGGGGGGGTTCAAATTGGTAAGAATGTTTGGATTGGTCCAAATGCAGCAATGATGCAAAAGATTAGGATCGGGGATAATTCCCTGGTTGGTCTTGGTGCTGTTGTGACTAAGCCTGTCCCGGAAAACACAATCGTGGCTGGAAATCCCGCAAAAAAAATCAGGGAAATTTGATGATGGCTACTGTTTGGATTGTTTACCAGTATGCTTCTACTCCCGAAACAGGTATGGGAGGACGTCATTTCTATATTGCTGAAGAGTTGGCTAAGTTAGGTCATAGTGTTTATGTAATAGCATCCAGTGCTAATCATTTACTTATAGAACCGCCTAAGATGAAGCAGAAGTTTCATATTGAACGTATTGCTGGGTTTAACTTTGTTTGGGTGAAAATGCCAGAGTACGAGGGAGCTCATAGTAAACAAAGAGTAGTTAACTGGTTTTTATTTTCTATTAAAATTCAAAATCTTGCGAGTTTTATTCCTGAAAAGCCTGATGCTATTTTATGTTCATCTCCATCTCCCGTTGCATTTTTGGGTGCTGAGAAGTTAGCTAAAAAGTTTAAAGCTAAACTTTTATTTGAGGTGCGTGACATTTGGCCTCTAACTCTTGTCAAACTTGGAGGCTTTTCTCATAATCATCCGTTTATTCGTATGATGCAATGGATAGAAGATCGTGCTTATAGGAAATCGGATGCGGTCGTTTCAAATTTAAGAAACGCTGTCGAACATATGGTCGCACATGGCTTAGCACGAGATAAATTTAGCTGGATTTCAAATGGTTTTTCTTTGCGTGAAGTTTGTGAAGGCAACACTATTGATGCTGAAACAGCAGCTCAAATACCATGTGATAAGTTTATTGTTGGATATGCAGGCACATTTGGTTTGGCCAATGATTTATACAGTTTGATTGATGCAGCTAAACTAATTGAAGAACACTTGGATATACTGATTGTCCTTGTTGGCGAAGGTCGAGAGAGAAAGGCGTTAGAGGATTATATTGCTGAGAATTCAATTAAGAATGTTCAGCTGTTGGGGTTTATCCCTAAACCAAAAATTCAAAGTATGCTGTCGAAATTTGATGTTTTAGCAATTGGAGCTAAAGGAGATCCATTATATAAGTATGGTGTTTCGCCTAACAAGTTGTTCGATTATCTCTATGCGAGAAAGCCAATTATTTATCATCTAGATTCTGGAGATTATAACCCTGTTAAAGATGCAGGATGTGGTTTTGAGGTCATGCCAGAAAATCCTTCACATATTGCTGAAGCTATTCTGAAACTCTATGAAATGACCAAAGAAGAGCGTGAACAAATGGGAAGGAACGGTCGAGAGACGGCTATTAAACAGTATGAATATGGATTTCTTGCGAATAAACTTGCTAAAGTTCTGTTTGATTGATGATTAAACGTATTTTTGATGTTTTTGCATCTTCTATAGGATTATTACTGTTTTCTCCAGTTATAACCTTTATTGCAGTGAAAGTCCGTAAAAACCTCGGATCGCCCATACTTTTCCGGCAAACCCGCCCCGGGTTAAACGGAGAGCCTTTCGAAATGATAAAGTTTCGAACTATGAAAGATGCTGTTGATAAAAATGGGAATACCCTTCCTGATTCTGAGCGTATGACGCCATTTGGTCAAAAGTTACGTAATATGAGCCTCGATGAGTTACCGGAGTTATGGAATGTGCTCAAAGGCGATATGAGTCTTGTCGGGCCTCGACCACTACTGATGCAGTATTTACCCTTGTACAGTAAAGAACAGGCACGCCGTCATAATGTTCGCCCGGGTATCACTGGTTGGGCACAAGTCAATGGCCGTAATGCGATTAGTTGGGAAGAAAAGTTCAAACTAGATGTATGGTACGTTGATAACCACTCACTTTGGTTAGACATAAAAATACTCTTTTTAACCATAAAGAAAGTCATTGCGAAAGACGGTATATCAGCACAGGACCATGTTACGGCTGCACCATTTGAAGGAACCAATAATGACGAAAACAGGAAGTAAGTGTGCTGTCTTGGGTGCAAGTGGTCATGGGAAGGTGGTTGCAGAGATCGCAGAGTTGAATGGGTTTAGTGACATTCATTTTTTTGATGATCGCTGGCCAACAATTAGCAACGTTGAGCACTGGAATATTCATGGGAATAGCGAAATGTTGCTCACGCATGCCACAGAATATCAAACCATTATTGTTGCGATTGGGAATAACAGTACTCGGCTCGAAAAGCATCAAGCGTTAATTGCACATGGAGCGGTAAGCACACCACTTGTTCATCCGAAAGCAATCGTTAGCCATTATGCAGTCTTAGAGCCCGGAACGGTCGTGATGGCAGGAGCTGTGGTTAATCCGTTTAGTCGTATTGGTCAGGCGTGCATTGTGAATACTTCAGCAACGATTGACCACGATTGTGATATCGCACAAGGAGTACACGTTAGCCCAGGTGCGCATTTAGCTGGCGGTGTACAAGTTGCGTCTGAGGCGTGGATAGGGGCGGGCGCGACGATAAAGCCTCTAGTAAAAATCGGCGCTAAGGCAGTAATCGGGGCAGGCGCCACTGTATTACGAGACGTCGAAAGTGACCAAACCCAAATCGGAATTCCGGCAAAGCCACTGATAAAAAAGGAAGTTTGATCGTGTTGAATAGTCCATTTTCTCCCTGGCCGAGCTTCACGCAAGAAGAAGCTGATGCCGTAAGCCGTGTATTACTTTCGAATCGCGTCAATTATTGGACAGGAACAGAGTGCCGACAATTCGAGGAAGAATTTTCACAGTGGGCTGACTGTAATTATGCAGTGGCATTGGCGAACGGGACGTTGGCTCTCGATGTCGCGTTAAAGGCGTTAGATGTTGGTGCTGGCGATGAAGTTATTACAACACCGAGAACCTTTTTAGCGACAGCCTCATCGATCGTCACCGCTGGCGCTATACCGGTTTTTGCTGACGTTGATTGTGATAGCCAAAATATCAGCGCAGAAACGATCAAGCCGCTTATCACAGAGAAAACCAAGGCGATCATCGTTGTTCACTTAGCTGGAATGCCGGCGGAAATGGATGCGATTATGGCTTTGGCGGAACAACATAACTTAGCAGTAATAGAGGACTGCGCCCAAGCACATGGTGCTAAGTATAAGGGGCGGAGTGTTGGTTCCATAGGGCACATCGGTGCATGGTCATTTTGCCAAGACAAAATCATGACTACGGGTGGTGAAGGCGGCATGGTTACCACGAATGATAAAGGTTTATGGTCGCGCATGTGGTCGTATAAAGATCATGGCAAGAGCTGGGGTGCCGTGTACGAGCAAGCCCACCCTCCCGGATTTCGATGGCTGCACAATAGCTTTGGTACCAATTGGCGAATGACAGAGATGCAGGCAGTAATTGGCCGTATTCAACTTAAAAGAATGGCCGAGTGGACGGAGCTGCGTCAAAGAAATGCCAGAATACTCAATGAAGCTGTCAGTGATCTACCCGTTATAAGGCAAATTAAATTGCCAGATTACATCGAACACGCTGCATACAAACATTACCTATTTATCAATCCTCATTACTTAAAACCGGAGTGGACAAGAGACAAGGTTTTAGAGGAGATTAATCAATTGGGGGTTCCTGCGCTACAAGGCAGCTGCTCAGAGGTATACAACGAAAAAGCCTTTGACGGTACAGGTTTTCGGCCTGCTACTCCACTTCCTAATGCTCAATATCTCGGGGAAACAAGCATGATGTTTCTTGTTCATCCTACTTTAACGAAGCAAGAAATCGAAAAAACAGCCGAAGTACTCAGGCAAGTATTAATGAATGCCTCAAAGTAATTACTAGTCTCCACTTTTCATAATAAAAAGCTATCTATTTAAACCCTTTTCTGAGAGTACTTGCATGCGCATACTAATGAAAATATGGTCGATGCCTCGTTTTTATAAAAGGCTTATCAGCTTGTTGTTGGACACATGTATTATTGTATCTTGTTTCTATTTGGCTTTCTCTGTAAGACTTGGCGAAGTATATATTCCTCTGTCAGATCAAACCATTAGTGTGCTTGCAGGGACGATATTCGTTACCCTTATAAGTTTTACTCGGTTAGGGCTATATCGTGCAGTTTTAAGATACCTTACATTTCATGCACTTGTTGTTGTGGCCATTGGGGCATTTATTTCGGCAGTAACTGTTGCAGTTCTATCGTTTTATTTGAACGCTAACATTCCGCGTACTGTCCCATTTATCTACTTTACCTTTCTTGTATTATTGGCTGGGGGCGCGAGAATGGCTGTCCGGCTCCTCATTGAATATACCCATAAGAATCGTCATTCTGCGCRAGTACTAATTTACGGTGCTGGGAACACCGGTAGGCAGCTGGCAATTGCGTTACGCAGTGCTAGTCATTACCAAGTAAAGGCTTTCATTGATGGAAACAAAACACTGGCTTATACAGTCATCCAAGGGTTGACTGTTTATCCGCCTGAAACAGTCCAAGATTTAGTTAGTAAGCATGATATAGATAAGATCTTATTGGCGATGCCACGTTCAAATCGCACTGAGCGAAAGCGCGTGATTGACAGTTTGTTACATCTACCAGTAGAAGTCCTCACGGTGCCTGATTTTGATGATATCGTGGAGGGAAATGCGACGGTCGATCAATTAAAAGATGTTGCCATCGATGATTTACTCGGTAGAGATCCAGTTGCGCCATCTCCCGAACTCATGCAAGCCAACTTGTTTGAAAAGGTGGTCATGGTCACCGGCGCGGGAGGCTCAATTGGCAGTGAGCTGTGTCGCCAAATACTCGCGCAATCACCCAAAACGTTAGTGCTTCTCGAGCTGTCAGAATACTGCTTGTATCAAATTGACAAAGAGTTAAATCAACTGACTAAACAGTTAAACGTTGCGACGCAAATAGTTCCTCTGTTGGGCTCGGTACAAAGGCCAAACCGATTAACTACCATCATGAAAGCATTTGACGTTCAAACGGTCTATCACGCGGCGGCGTATAAACACGTTCCCTTGGTTGAATACAATGTGATCGAAGGGGTTCGTAACAATGTGTTCGGGACCTACCACTGTGCAAAAGCGGCGATAGCCGCGAATGTAGAATCCTTTGTTCTGATATCCACCGATAAGGCTGTGCGCCCAACCAACATTATGGGGGCGAGCAAGCGTATGGCAGAACTCGCGCTGCAGGCGCTGGCTGACGAAACAGGTAAATCCCATCAAACGCGGTTTTGTATGGTGCGGTTTGGGAACGTGCTCGGATCGTCCGGTTCGGTGATCCCTTTATTCAAGCGTCAAATCGCGGAAGGGAACGCAGTGACGGTAACGCACCCTGATATCATTCGTTACTTTATGACCATTCCAGAGGCAGCACAGCTCGTGATCCAAGCGGGGGCAATGGCAAAGGGTGGAGACGTGTTTGTGCTCGATATGGGCGAGCCGGTTAAGATCGTTGATCTGGCCGAGAAGCTGATCCGCTTGTCCGGGCTAGAAGTGAAGTCTGAAGATAACCCTAACGGTGATATTGAAATTCAATACACAGGGCTGCGTCCTGGTGAAAAGCTGTATGAAGAATTACTCATTGGCGATAACGTATCGGGTACTGGGCACGAACGTATCATGGCCGCCCACGAGACGTATCTATCTTTGAGTTTGTTCGAGCACATTCTTACTGAGTTAGACACTGCCTGCCAAGCATTTGACTACCCAACCATTCAACGTATCTTACAAGACGCGCCTACACAGTTTACCCGCAAGCACGAGCTTGGCGATCTTGTATGGCAAGCGAGCCAACCGGTAAGTCGCGAGAATGTTATCCATTTGGGGACAAAAAAATAAACGCCTCAGCACATAGTGACTGAGGCGCTTTTCCTCGAAAAGCGCTCTCCGCGTATATCGAGGCTTATCTACGACAGTGAATTATTCATACCCATTTGGGTTCATTGATTGCCAACGCCAGGTATCCGCTACCATGGTTTGCAAAGACCGTTGTGCGCGCCAACCTAGAACAGATTCTGCATAGGCAGGGTCCGCCCAACATTCGGCAATGTCGCCGGCACGACGAGGCATGATCTCGTAAGGAATGGGACGATCTGCAGCGGCTTCAAATGCATGTACCATTTCCAACACGCTGTTACCTTGGCCAGTACCCAGATTAAAAATATGCGTGCCTGCTTTATGGGTCATATTGTCTAATGCCGCCAAATGCCCGTCGGCTAAGTCCACCACATGAATATAATCACGTACGCCGGTGCCATCAGGTGTATCGTAATCGTTACCAAACACGCCCAATTTCTCGCGCCGGCCGACGGCGACTTGTGCAACGAACGGCAACAGATTGTTTGGAGTGCCTTGCGGATCTTCGCCCAATAAGCCAGATTCATGTGCGCCGACGGGATTAAAGTAGCGCAGCAAGGTCACACTCCACTCAGGGTTAGCGGCTTGGAAATCCCGTAAACATTCTTCTACCATAAGCTTACTGCGGCCATAAGGGTTGGTGGCGGAGGTAGGAAAGTCTTCACGGATGGGCACAGACGCGGGATCGCCATAAACGGTAGCGGATGAGCTGAAGATCAGTGACTTCACGTTAGCCTGCTGCATTGCTGCGACCAAGTTCAGCGTGCCTGACACATTATTATCATAATACTTCAGCGGCAGTGCGACGGATTCTCCCACTGCTTTTAAGCCAGCGAAATGGATCACGCTATCAATTTGGTGCGCGGCGAACACTGAATCTAAAAAGGCACGATCGCGAATATCACCTTCAAGAAAGAGTGGGCGCTTACCGGCTACACGCTCAATGCGATCGAGCACCAAGGGCTTACTGTTCGATAAATTATCTACCACAATCGGTGTATGGCCGGCGGCGAGTAATTGAATGCACGTATGGCTGCCAATATAGCCAGTGCCACCTGTGACGAGAACGTTCATAATGCTTGCCTAGTTTCTTGTTCAGGCGCAAGAGTTTAGCAGGCGAAAAACGAATAAACTAGCCAAGCAGAAAGATTTACCTCAGTAATATCTCTCTGCTTATTGTGTTAGTACTGTCACTAAGGCTGAGAATCCAGCAATTTCATCTCTGTCACATGTTCATTGTGGGCGATATCTTGTTCAACGGGTAAAGCCAAGGGGCTCAGCCCGCCATAGCGTGCGGCTTTGGTTTCAAGCCATGCATGAATATAGTTAATCGAAACAAAAATCGTCATTCTCGCCAAATCTAACCGCTCACCGTTATCGAGCGTGGTTTTCTCTGGGTGTGCAAACCCAACTAAAATTCCCACCAACTCGCCATTGCTGTTAAAGGCACCGCCACCACTCATGCCGCCGCGTACTGGCGCATCGGTAATGCTCGAAGGGCAATTCTCCACTTCTTTAAAGCCCGAGATCATTAAATCCATATAATAGTGGCCGCTCGCGTTCAGCACATTCCCTGCACTTGATTTACCATACACCTCTATTGCGTCACCTTGATAAACTAACCCGAGTGGCGGCAGCGCCAAGTCTCGATTATCGGCCTCGATCAATGCGACATCGCAACGCGGATGCACCGCGATCACTTTATCGCGAGAAAAGTCGGCAACATGCGCCGCAGTGAGACTCAATGTTGGTGTAATCGGCACGCTGGTACCGAACTTACCACGCTCTAGCAGGGAAGAAGGTTTGACCATGTCAATCGGAGGATGGGTGGTAACTACGCGGTGATCGCCATTCGATACCGTACAGCCTGCCATCCATATGGATAGACTTAATATACCGAATGCCATACCTAATTTTTTCCACAACACGAGGCGGACACGGGACATAGGCCCTCCTTACTCTTAACCACTGCTTAAAGGTCAAGCCCCGATGCGCATCAAACGGCTTACATACATTAATAATAGATAAATAACTTAATAACGCTTCAAAAATAAGACAGGCAGGGGAAAGGAGCAGTAACTCACTAAAAAGATAAAAAATTTTAATAGAAAAAAATGAAACAAAGATTAGACAAAAGTGATGTATATCACGATATATAGACAGGAG
>NZ_MUFO01000069.1:0-8324 GCF_001995345.1 Salinivibrio sp. IB872
TACGCTTAATTACTTAACCATACAACCCCAATACGCTTAATTACTTAACCATACAACCCCAAGAGGTCTTTTTTGCTCGATCTTTCTCTTTTATGCTGCCTCTTGCTTAACTTTTGCTTGGTCACGTAACACGTTACGCTCCCGGCGACAAAAGTCTCGCGCGCGTTGCCTAAAAAAGAAATCTACGTCGCAAAACCACTGAGTGTTGAATCATCAACCAATTAAGGTTTTGTTTTTGCCGGACTCAAAATAGAGACTTTGCTTATCACTAAGACAAAGCCCAAGCACACTTGATTGTGTGAGTGACATTTTTGTCACTGATTGAGAACTTTACTGTCATTCTTTAAGAATGACTTGTCAGCTTTCCAGATTGTTAAAGAGCATGTGTGTCTATCATAAAGACAAACCACTTTATTATTTGCTTTCAGACACAGCTTTTCGCAACAGGAGATAACTGCTGTGAAAAACGAACAATAAAGTGGTGGAGCTATGCGGGATCGAACCGCAGACCTCCTGCGTGCAAAGCAGGCGCTCTCCCAGCTGAGCTATAGCCCCAATATAATATGGCATTTCTCTTTGAAAGAGAAATGGTGGGCGATACCGGGCTCGAACCAGTGACCCCCTCCTTGTAAGGGAGGTGCTCTCCCAACTGAGCTAATCGCCCATCCTTCAGACTTGGTGGAGCTAGGCGGGATCGAACCGCCGACCTCTTGCATGCCATGCAAGCGCTCTCCCAGCTGAGCTATAGCCCCGCGTCTGAGAAATGGTGGGTTGTACAGGATTCGAACCTGTGACCAATTGATTAAAAGTCAACTGCTCTACCAACTGAGCTAACAACCCAARTGGCGTCCCATAGGGGAGTCGAACCCCTGTTACCGCCGTGAAAGGGCGGTGTCCTAGGCCTCTAGACGAATGGGACTTTATGCGGATGATTTATCTTCGCTAGCCGCGTTGCTTTCATTGTTCAGCCAACTACATAGTATTTCTATGCTCAGGCCATTCGCACTTCAAGCGCCTTGCTCTCCAAGCAAATCATCACGCCTAAGCAATAATTCCTAGGCGTGTTTGGCATTGGGATGCCAAACCTCTCTTTATACTTTCAACCTATACAATCTGTGTGAACACTCGCAAGAATAGCGTCAGTAAGGAGGTGATCCAGCCCCAGGTTCCCCTAGGGCTACCTTGTTACGACTTCACCCCAGTCATGAACCACACCGTGGTAAACGCCCYCCCGAAGGTTAAGCTATCTACTTCTGGTGCAGCCCACTCCCATGGTGTGACGGGCGGTGTGTACAAGGCCCGGGAACGTATTCACCGCAGCATTCTGATCTGCGATTACTAGCGATTCCGACTTCATGGAGTCGAGTTGCAGACTCCAATCCGGACTACGACAAACTTTAAGGGATTCGCTTAACATCGCTGTCTCGCCTGTCTCAGCGCTCCCGAAGGCACTCCTCTATCTCTAAAGGATTCGCTGGATGTCAAGAGTAGGTAAGGTTCTTCGCGTTGCATCGAATTAAACCACATGCTCCACCGCTTGTGCGGGCCCCCGTCAATTCATTTGAGTTTTAACCTTGCGGCCGTACTCCCCAGGCGGTCTACTTAATGCGTTAGCTCCGAAAGCCAAAGTCTTAAACCTCAGCCTCCAAGTAGACATCGTTTACGGCGTGGACTACCAGGGTATCTAATCCTGTTTGCTACCCACGCTTTCGCATCTGAGCGTCAGTCTTTGTCCAGGGGGCCGCCTTCGCCACTGGTATTCCTTCAGATCTCTACGCATTTCACCGCTACACCTGAAATTCTACCCCCCTCTACAAGACTCTAGCCTGCCAGTTTCAAATGCGGTTCCGAGGTTGAGCCCCGGGCTTTCACATCTGACTTAACAAACCGCCTGCATGCGCTTTACGCCCAGTAATTCCGATTAACGCTCGCACCCTCCGTATTACCGCGGCTGCTGGCACGGAGTTAGCCGGTGCTTCTTCTGCAGCTAACGTCAAGCAATGCACGTATTAAGTACACTACCTTCCTCACTGCTGAAAGTGCTTTACAACCCGAAGGCCTTCTTCACACACGCGGCATGGCTGCATCAGGGTCTCCCCCATTGTGCAATATTCCCCACTGCTGCCTCCCGTAGGAGTCTGGGCCGTGTCTCAGTCCCAGTGTGGCTGATCATCCTCTCAAACCAGCTAAGGATCGTCGCCTTGGTAAGCCGTTACCTTACCAACTAGCTAATCCTAACTGGGCCCATCCYAACGCGATAGCTTACATGTAGAGGCCACCTTTGGTCCGTAGACATTATGCGGTATTAGCCGTCGTTTCCAACGGTTATCCCCCTCGTCAGGGCAGGTTCCCAGCCGTTACTCACCCGTCCGCCGCTCGACGTCCAGTAAATCCACCGAAGCTTCAATACTGCCGTTTCCGCTCGACTTGCATGTGTTAGGCCTGCCGCCAGCGTTCAATCTGAGCCATGATCAAACTCTTCAATTAAAGTTTTTTAGTTCATCGAATAAATCTTTTTGTCTATTCTCAACGAGTGCCCACACAGATTGCATAGGTCAAATTGTTAAAGAGCGTCGCTCAATTTTGAGCGGGAGTGGCATTTTACGCCACCGAGGCAGTGAGTCAAGCTTTTTGTTTACTTGGCTTTGCTGCCGTTTGTTAGCGCGGTTTGCCGTGCCAACGAGGAGCGCATTATAGAGAGGTATTTTTATGACGCAAGGGGTTTTTAAAGAAAAAATACCGACCGAACAAAAACCCAACAATTCGCAAGTTTTCTCGCCAATTTAGGCGGTATAGCCATAAAAAAGCCACCTAAAACGGTGGCTTTTTTGCGATTTGGTTCGATTAGCTTTGTTTAGCAATAATTTGTTCATTCTCGACATCGAGAACAACAGGGCGTCCAGGCAGGAGATCGCCACTCAGTATTTGCTGAGCAAGTGGGTTCTCTATCGATTGCTGAATTGCCCGTTTGAGTGGTCGCGCGCCATAGACTGGATCAAAGCCTCCTTTCGCGACCATGGCTAACGCCGCTTCTGTCACTTCAAGGGTAAAGTCTCGTTCCGCCATACGACGTGCAACTTCTTGCATCTGCAATCTAGCAATATTCTGAATATGGTCTTCCGCTAAGGGATGGAAAACCACCGCTTCATCGACACGGTTAATGAATTCAGGACGGAAGTGATGTGCAACGACATCCATCACCGTCTGTTTCATACCTGCGTAGTCAAGTTCACCGAAGTGCTCTTGGATACGATCAGAGCCTAGGTTAGATGTCATGATCACGACCGCGTTACGGAAGTCGACTGTCCGACCTTGGCCATCGGTAAGACGCCCATCATCCAACACTTGCAGCAAGATGTTGAATACATCTGGGTGAGCCTTTTCCACTTCATCGAGCAAAATAACGGAATAAGGTCGCCGCCGCACCGCTTCGGTGAGATAGCCGCCTTCTTCATAGCCGACATAACCCGGGGGGGCCCCAACAAGGCGAGCCACTGAGTGCTTCTCCATAAACTCGGACATATCAATCCGTACCATGGCATCACGGCTATCGAACATGAACTCGGCTAGCGACTTACATAGTTCGGTTTTACCCACCCCTGTTGGCCCAAGGAAAAGGAAGGAGCCAATCGGGCGATTTGGATCTGCCAAACCTGCACGACTACGACGAATAGCATTCGCAACCGCACTTACCGCTTCATCTTGCCCGATAACATGCTCATGCAGGGCTGCTTCCATATTGAGCAGTTTTTCTTTCTCGCTTTCTAGCATGCGCGCAACCGGAATGCCGGTTTGGCGCGAGATAACATCCGCGATCTCGCTATCCGTCACGCGGTTTTTCAGCAAGGTCATTTCTTGCATTTCGGCTTGGCTAGCAAGATCCAATTGTTTTTCGAGCTCAGGAATTTTGCCGTATTGCAGTTCCGACATGCGGCTCAAGTCGCCAGCACGACGTGCAATCTCCATATCTGTACGCGCCTGCTCGAGCGCCGCCTTGATGTGTTGTGTCCCCGATACTGCCGCTTTTTCTGTATTCCAGACTTCTTCCAATTCAGCGTACTCGCGCTCTTTGGTGTCAAGCTCCTCTTTCAGACTATCAAGACGCTTGCGGCTGGCAGTATCTTCTTCTTTCTCTAACGCTTGCTGCTCAATTTTAAGTTGCACAATGCGGCGCTCTAAGCGGTCGAGCGATTCGGGCTTAGAGTCGATTTGCATGCGAATGCTCGACGCAGCTTCATCAATCAAGTCAATGGCTTTGTCGGGCAGTTGCCGATCAGCAATATAACGGTGCGATAAACTTGCAGCCGCAACAATCGCTGGGTCGGTAATTTCAACGGCATGGTGCAGCTCATAACGCTCTTTGAGTCCGCGTAAAATCGCCACCGTATCTTCCACTGTAGGCTCGTTGATCAACACTTTTTGGAAACGGCGCTCTAGCGCAGCGTCTTTTTCTACATACTGGCGATATTCATCAAGTGTGGTTGCGCCAACACAGTGGAGCTCCCCGCGAGCCAACGCCGGCTTCAACATGTTGCCCGCATCCATCGCTCCTTCGGCTTTGCCTGCACCGACCATGGTGTGTAATTCATCAATGAATAGAATGACATTGCCTTCTTCTTTCGCAAGTTCATTCAGCACCGCTTTTAAACGTTCTTCGAATTCACCACGGTATTTCGCACCGGCCACCAACGAACCCATGTCTAGCGAGAGAACGCGTTTTTTGCGTAGCCCTTCAGGAACCTCACCGTTGACGATACGCTGAGCTAAGCCTTCCACAATGGCGGTTTTACCGACACCGGGTTCACCGATTAATACCGGATTGTTTTTGGTGCGCCGCTGCAACACTTGCACGGTACGACGAATTTCATCATCGCGACCAATCACAGGATCCAGTTTGCCCTGCTCCGCTCGCTCAGTAAGATCGATGGTGAATTTTTCAAGCGCTTGTCGATTTTCTTCCGCATTAGGGTCATCCACTTGTTGCCCACCGCGGACTTTCTCAATCGCCTCTTCCACTTTTTGACTGGTTAAGCCATGGCTGCGCAACAACTCACCTAGTGATCCTTTATCTTCCACCGCGGCTAACACAAATAACTCAGACGAGATGTACTTGTCTTTACGCTTTTGCGAGATCTTATCGCACAGGTTGAAGAGGATACCGAGATTATTAGAAAGCTGAACTTCGCCGCCCGTCCCTGTCACTTTCGGTAAGCGATCAAGTAATTCAGAAAGGCTAGAACGCAGTTGGCTCACATCTACGTTCATCATGGTGAGTAAAGGGCGAATCGCACTACTATCTTGATTGAGCAATGCGCTCATCAAGTGAACGGGTTCGATATATTGATGATCACGTCCTAATGCCAGTGACTGTGCATCAGAAATGGCGATTTGAAATTTACTGGTAAAACGATCAAGGCGCATAGCTCCTCCCACTTAACACCTTAGCTTGATGAATAAATGGGCACCATCAGTGAGGTTTTCAACCATCGCCACTGACTTTATTTTGTCAGCCAAATACAACTGGCCAYACGGCCTGTTTGCCCATCACGTCGGTAAGAATAGAACTGATCTCGTTGCCGGTAAGTACAATGGTCGCCACCATACACGTCCGTGACGCCCATTTTGGCAAGGCGCTGTTTAGCCAGCAGATACAAGTCGGCAAGATATTTCTGATGCGGTTGACGAACGAAAGCTGAGCGAGCCGCCGGGCAGTCGCGCGTAAAAGCGTCATAAACCTCCGGTCCGACCTCAAAATGCATGGGACCGATTGCCGGCCCCAGCCAAGCCATACATTGGGTCGAGTCCGTAAACGTGGCGACGGTTGTCTCTATGACTCCATCGAGTAGCCCTCGCCAACCTGCATGTACAGCCGCAACTTGTGATCCCTGCCGATCGGTGATCAAGACAGGTAAACAGTCAGCGGTCATCACTGTACACACTTGACCAGATACGTCCGTCACCGCCGCATCCGCGTCTGGCAAGCTCTCGACACACGGTAGCCGTACTACCTGTGTATCATGAACTTGATTAAGCCAGGTGATAGGCCCACCAACCAGCGCTTGAAGAATGGCCCTATTTTGCGAGACAACTTCGGCGTCATCCCCCACATGTAGGCCAAGGTTCCAGCCCGAAAAGGCGCCCTGACTCGTCCCACCGAGGCGAGTGGTGGTCAGTGCCTTTACATGACGCGGCGCAGGCCAGTCAGGCTGGATACATTCCATTAATAGTCCTCTTCACCGTATTTCGCTTGGTCATCTCTGAGTAGCTCGGTCAACGCGACCATATCCTCAGGAATCGGGGCATGCCATTCCATTTGCTCGCCCGTCACCGGATGATCTAAGCGTAGCATCGCTGCATGCAAAGCTTGTCGTTTGAACTGACGCAAACCTTGAACCAACACATCGTCCGCCTGACGTGGTGGCTTAGCCTTTCCACCATATAAAGGATCGCCTACCAAAGGATGGTTCAAATAGGCCATATGGACACGAATTTGGTGAGTGCGTCCGGTTTCCAATCGCAGCCTTAGCCGTGTATGACCTCGAAAATGCTCCGCAACCCGATAGTGGGTGATCGCGGGCTTTCCTAGCTCGTGTACCGCCATATGGGTGCGCTTGGTGGAGTGACGGCCAATGGGCTTATCCACCAATCCGCCTCCGGTCATATTCCCGATCGCAATCGCCTCATACTCGCGAGTAATTTTACGCTTTTGCAAGGCACGCACTAATCGCGTTTGCGCTGGGATGGTTTTAGCGACAACCATCAACCCTGTCGTATCTTTATCAAGCCGGTGCACGATACCTGCGCGAGGCACATCGCCGATCTCAGGATATAGATACAATAATCCGTTTAAGATAGTGCCATCTGGGCACCCAGCGCCCGGATGCACGACTAAACCTGCAGGTTTGTTAATCACCAACAAGTCATCATCTTCGTAGACAATATCTAGAGGGATGTCTTGCGGGATCCAGCGATTATCGTCTTCCACTTCCGCTTGGATCTGTATCGCTTCTCCCCCCATCACTTTATGGCGAGGCTTATCCATTA
The DNA here is from genome assembly GCF_001995345.1 of Salinivibrio sp. IB872. NCBI lineage: Bacteria > Pseudomonadati > Pseudomonadota > Gammaproteobacteria > Vibrionales > Vibrionaceae > Salinivibrio > Salinivibrio sp. IB872. The sequence goes on from NZ_MUFO01000069.1 coordinate 7,045, forward strand.
CCTCCCCGTCTAAGCGCACTTGCCCTGCTTGGATCCATGTTTTGATCCGAGAGCGCGAGTAGTCAGGGAACAGCTCTGCAATTGCTTGGTCGAGTCGTTGGCCCAGTTGGTGGTCTTGAATGTGGTGAGATAATTCTATCTGTTGTGCCATATCGAACTTTTCTGTGATTTCTATGACTAATCCCTCGCGACAGTCGTTATGGCGGCGTGTGGCGTATCGCCCGCTCTCGCCTTTTGCTATAGTCGCCTGTCACTGGATAAAATAGCCGGAATAATGACATTGTATCTGTTTGCCGCTGCGACCGTAATCCAGATGGCATAAAAACTTTTCAAGGAAGTGCGATAACCCATGAAACGCCTTACGCTTACTGCGCTGTTAGCCACCTCAATACTCGCGGGCTGTTCAAGTAACAACCAAGTCGTTCAAGATGATCCGCCATCTAAGCTGTATCAAGATGCAGAGGCGCAGTTAAACAAAGGCGCTTGGATCACTGCGATCGAAAAACTCGAAGCGCTAGATTCACGCTATCCGTTTGGCGCATACTCCGATCAAGTCCAGCTTGATCTGATCTACGCCTATTACAAAAACGACGATCTCGCGCTCGCAGAAGCCACCATAGATCGTTTTATCCGTATGCATCCAGCTCACCCAGAAAGCGATTGGGTAGTCTATATGCGTGGTTTGGTTCACATGGCGCAAGATCGCAGCCTGATCCACGATATTCTCCGTATGGAGCGTAACGATCGCGACCCAGAACCCGCCAGAAAGGCCTTTGCCGATTTTCGTCGCTTACTCGAACGCTACCCTAATAGTGAATATGCTGCAGACGCGAAAGCACGGATGGTGGCACTGAAAAACCGCTTAGCTAACTATGAATTGGCCACTGCGGATTTCTATATTCGTCGCGAAGCTTGGGTTGCCGCCGTGAATCGTTGTCAAGCTATACAGCGAGACTTTCCAGATACAGAGGCCGCGCGCGCTTCTCTACCGTTAATGTTAAAAGCCTACGAAAAGCTGGGACTTGAAGAGCCGGCCCAGAGGACGCGTGAACTCATTGAGAAAAATCCACGCTAAAAGAGAGCGAAGCACTCAGGCTAAAGCCTCCAAAATTGGCTGGCTTTCCTACACAAATCCCTCGATGAGAATCGAGGGATTTTTTTTGAACCTTTATCTGCCTGACTGATCTCAACAAAAAATCATAAGTTGAGGTAAGTGACTATGTTTTCAACAGATGCTGAGCAATGGGCCAAGGATACCTTCTACCATACCGAATTAGGTG
>NZ_MUFO01000007.1:0-94960 GCF_001995345.1 Salinivibrio sp. IB872
GCAGCGCCGATGGTAGTGTGGGGTCTCCCCATGTGAGAGTAGGACATCGCCAGGCTTTGAATACAATTGATTAAAGCAAAGAGATATAAGCCTTTAATCATACAGAATTGGTGCGGAGTGGTAGTTCAGTTGGTTAGAATACCGGCCTGTCACGCCGGGGGTCGCGGGTTCGAGTCCCGTCCACTCCGCCACTACTTATAGGGGTGTAGCTCCAATTGGCAGAGCAGCGGATTCCAAATCCGCGTGTTGGGGGTTCGAATCCCTCCACCCCTGCCACCTAAAAAGCATCGACATTTGTCGGTGCTTTTTTTTGACATCAATATTACCGATCGAACCCATCTATCTCTGCTACTCAAAAAGCACTGACGCTTGTCGGTGCTTTTGACTGTCTGACAGCGCTAATAGTTTTTGGCGACAAACTGGCTTGGGCCCGCTTCTTCTGGCTGATGGCTGAAGCAGAGCTCATAAGTGAAGGCGGTCGTGGTCTGTACCATATCCATATTTGGTTGATAACGAATTTCTACAATAACGCGTTGATAGCCCGCCCCTTCGAATTCATCTAATTGGGGGATGGTCGCCGTGAGGTCTTTTGCTTTTAGCAACCAACCGTGCACGATATCGTCGGGATTGTCACTGAGTTCAATCCCTGGATAGCCTTTTGCCGATCCCCATCCACGATCCGTGCGTACTGCTTGTAATGTAGCGGGATACCAGTCTCCTTGAACATCAGCAAGTAAATAATGATTCCGTTCCCCCGGACACAGGGTGCCATACACAAATAGGTTATTGAGCATGTGGCGTCGCTCCTTGAATGTATATTGTTATTATTGCTTTCACATCCTATCTCTGGGGCTCGATTATCGGCAAGTCATAAAGTGAGATCTTTGCTTGTATTTTAACCGCAAGACGCGCAAAATCGGCGCCCGAACTGATGGCAGGTTATACTCACAGTGGCTGAGTAATCAAAAGTGGTAGACGTGATGAAACGGCGAATTGGTAAAGCGATGGCGTGGGGCACAGCGATTCTAGTGCCGGCCGCTGTGGTGGGTGTAAATGGCTATTTTACCGTGCCAGATAGTACCCAGTTGCATACCGTCTCAGGTATTCACCGGCAATGTGTTGATTATATTCATGCTTCTCCATTGGATGAAGACGGGCATTTTTCATTACTGGTGTGGAATATTTATAAACAGCAACGTCCTCATTGGGAGACGGCGCTGAGTCAATACCGTGACCCTCACCGGTTAATGTTATTGCAAGAAGCCAGTTTTGGTCCTCAGCTTGCTCGCTGGATAAATCAAGCGTCACTTCACTACGATCAGGCTTATGCGTTTGCTATGCAAGATGCTGTGGCTGGGGTGATGAATTTGTCTCAGGTTAACCCGATGCATAGCTGTGCATATACCGCCGTTGAACCTTATCTAAGGCTGCCGAAAAGTGCTTTGTACAGCGAATATCAACTGTCTAATGGTCAGCGACTGGCAGTGGTAAATATTCATAGCATTAACTTTACGTACGCCATGTCAGCGTATAAGAAACAGCTGGCGGCGTTAGAAAAAGTGCTCGCGCAGGTTGAAGGGCCGATTATTCTCGCTGGAGACTTCAATACTTGGTCTCAGCGTCGTTTAGAGGCGGTAAGGGCAATGGTCTCTAGATTATCGCTTCAGGAAATGGCGTTTAGCCCTGATGAGCGGATCACGAAATTTGGCTTGCCGTTGGATCATGTTTTTTATCGAGGGTTAGTGGTGGAAGGCGCAAAAGCGTTGGATAACGGCGCCTCCGATCATACTCCGATGGAGGCGCAGTTGAGGGTGATTAGCTAACGGCAATCATCAGGGCCCATCCACCAAAGACGGCAAACCAAGGCAGGGTGGCAACCACAATAGCTTTACCTTGTTCAAGCGGCGTCCAGAGGGCCAAGACGGTAATACTGAGCACCCAATACCAAGGAAGAAGAATGGGGAGACTCGCCGCCCAAGCACTCCACTCTGACGTCAACGGCAGTTTTAACAGCCCGTTAAGGCTGTTGAGATCTGCGTGGGCAGGTAGAATGAAACTCGGTGACAACATCATATTGGTATAGCTGGCCAGATCACCCACGATTGCGGGCAGTAGGATAAAGCTGGTTGCCGCAAGCCAATGTCGGTAGCCAAAAGTTGGTGCTTCTTGTTTAGTGGCAAGACGGAACCAAAGTGCCAGCGCGAAGATGACCGCCGCGCGTCCAAACCAGTCTCCTAGCACCTCTGACGCCAATAGGGTCTCACGCTCCAACCATTGCTGGGCATCGCCTTCGGACATAGAGAGTGTTTGAATTAACACTCGCTGAAGGGTAGCCAGATCAGTGTGGTCGAAATAGGCGTTCCAAAACGCCATTGAGCTAAAGCACAGTAATAAATATGCCAGCCACGCCCATGCAGGACGCTGGCTCAATGCGGCAAAGCAGGCACTCGGCCGGATTACGATATCACGCAAGGCGAACAAAGGGTTAGAGGACGCTACCATCATGAGCCGCTACTCCGCGAGATATCAATATGCAGGGTGAGGCGCTGGCCCGGCTGAATATAGGCGTTCTTGCGTAGCTGATTCCACTTAACCAGATCAGACACGGACACATTGTAACGCTGCGCGATACTGCTTAGGGAGTCGCCTTGGCGAATCTGATAAGTGATGGTACGAACACGTTTTGCGTTATCGTTTTTATCCCAAACGACCAGCTTTTGCCCAATACTCAAGGTATCTCGAGGACTCATGCCATTCCATTTTGCCAGTTGTCGGTAGTCAACGTCATAACGGCGAGCAATTGTCCAGAAACTATCCCCTTTACGCACGGTATGGGTACGTTTGTAACCGTCGCGCTCAGCGGCTTGTAATGCTGCAAGGCGCTGAGGGGCGCTTAAGGTGTACTGAGATTCGTCTTTCAATGAGACTGGGATCATCAGAGGCTGACCGACACGGATACGTGTGGTACTCAGTTGGTTAGCGCGCTGTAGTACCTTGACCGTCGTGTTGTAGTGGGCGGCAATTTCACTCAGGCTATCGCCCGATTGGACGTAATAACGCTCCACACGTAGCCCTTGGTTGTTATTTTTCGCCAGTTCGGTGTTGAAACGATCGACTTTATCGATGGGAAGTAACAAGTGGGTCGGACCGGCAGGCGCGGTTGCCCAGTGGTTGTAAGCCGGATTAAGGCTTTGTAACTCTGACACGCTCAGGCCAGCATAGTTGGCTGCCAGTGCTAGGTCCATTTGGATATTGGGTTCAACCAATGCCAGTGCAGGTTTGTTCGCGATGGCGGGAACCTCAAGGCCATATTTATCTTTATGACGAATGACGTCGCCCAATGCAATCAGCTTGGGGACGTAGCTACTGGTTTCTTTGGGTAAATCGAGGTGCCAAAAGTCGGTTGGCTTGCCCCGTTTCTCATTGTTACGAATCGCACGAGCAACGCGGCCTTCACCGGAATTGTAGGCGGCAATAGCGTGAAGCCAATTGCCATCAAACATACCGTTAAGGTATTCCAAATAGTCCAAGGCGGCATCGGTGGCTTTTGCCACATCACGACGACCGTCATACCACCAATTTTGTTCCAGTCCGAAGCGTTCACCGGTTGCTGGTACAAACTGCCATAAGCCAGCGGCACGACCGTGAGAGTAAGCAAATTGATCAAACGAGCTTTCGACGATAGGTAGCAATGCGATCTCAAGCGGCATATTGCGCGCTTCTACTTTCTCAACAATTAAGTGCAAGAAAGGAGTGGCACGTTCCGCGACGGTGGCAATGTGGTTTGGATATTTCAGGTACCAATTGCGGTACTGGCGGATAGCGCTGTTATTAGGGACGGGCAGTGACAGCTGCATGCTGATTCGTTGCCACACATCCTCCTGCATTTGCGGTGAAAGTACCGTTGGTGTCGCTGGGGTCGGTTGTTTCTTGGTCGCGGAAACGGTCGGTGTTGCTTTAACCGGAGTAGCCGCGACTGGGGCCTTTTTTGTTGCGATATCCGTATTCTGAGCATCACCTGTCAGCTGACAGCCGCTCAGCAACAGGGTGCTCAAGATAACAAAACGGTACTTCATTGCATAAAACCTTCGTCCAAAATAGCCGATGATAATAGGGGCTGGCTCTATTGATGACAAGAGACTCAGCTCAAAATTCGTCCTTCCACTGCCGCAGAGCCCTGAATACTTCTAGCTCACTGTCATCAGTGGCTCGGCCACTCACCGCTTGAATCACAGTCGGTTCGCTCGTTCGTAAAAATGGGTTTATGCGCCGTTCGCGCTCAATGGTACTCGGTAGAGTCTGTTTTTGCTGCGCACGCAACCTATTTACTTCTTCTCTATACAAATGTAGCGCATCATTTTCCGGTTCAACGGTTAATGCGAAAGCGACGTTGGCCGCCGTGTATTCATGCGCACAAAAAACCTGAGTTTCGATCGGTAAGGATGCAAGCTTTTTCAATGAGTTAACGGCTTGTTCTGCGGTGCCACCGAGTAAGCGGCCGCATCCTGCTGAAAATAGAGCATCGCCGCAGAATAGCTTACCATCGCCGACAAACGCGATATGATCCTCGGTATGGCCTTCTACGCCCACCACCAGAAAACGGTGATCAAACACATCGATCTGGTCACCGTCTTTCACTGCCATCGTAAGTCGAGGGATAGGCTTTACATCGGGACCTATCACCGCAGCACTTGGCGCAAAGCGTACTAAATCTTCAATGCCATTGGTGTGATCCCAGTGATGGTGTGTGATTAAAATGCAGGATAAGGTCAACTCATGTGCCTGAATGTAGTCGATAACTTGATGTGCTTCACCCGGATCGACCACCGCACAACGGTTATCTTCACTAATAATGAGCCATATGTAATTATCGTTAAATGCAGGTATGCTTTTGACACTGAGCATTGGGTTCTCCAGCAATAGAATGAGCCTTGACCATGAAACCAGCGCGCATCGATTATCACTATGATTACCCCTATACGTGGGACCAAGTTGCGTATGGGGATTGGACACGAGCGCAGTTACAAACGCGTTTAGATGAATGTTTGCCTAACCTGTTTGGCTACCATTTACTGAAGCTCGGCGGGCTAAGCTGCGAACTGGTCAGCCAACAGTGTAACATTCAACACCAAGTCTGTGTGGATAAACGTAATCCAATGCGCAACTTAACCGCAGACCATTATGCGCTTCCTTTCATCGAAAAATCGTTTGATGCGTGCTTGCTGGCTCATCAGCTCGACTATAGCGATGACCCTCACCGGCTGCTGCGTGAGGTGGATCGCGTGATGATTGACGATGGATATCTTATTTTATCCGGCGTCAACCCGACCAGCGTGATGGGAATCAAGCGTGTATTGCGGGGACGCGGCCAGCGACTGCCATGGAGTGGACGTATGTTTTCTCCACTGAGGATCCGCGATTGGCTAAGTGTGATGAATTATGAGGTGACCACTGCAACGCACTTTGGTTTGTGGCCAACGAAACAGCCCAAGGCGAGACACGCTTGGGTAGAAAGCAGCTTTGCTGAATTCACGCCCTTTGTCGGCTGCGTCTACTTTATTATCGCCCGTAAACGCAGCTATCCGTTAAAACCCATCAAACCACGCTGGAAGCTGAAAAAAGCCGTTGCGCCTTTAGGTGGAGTCGTGCCAAACGGTGGATAAAAACCTGCTTATTGCGGCTGATACCCTTCATCAACCAGAGTAGGGTGATTGGCCGCCTCTCGGGCTAATTCATCACAGCGTTCGTTTTCTGGGTGGCCAGCGTGGCCTTTTACCCAATTCCAAGTCACCGTATGCTTGGCGGCCGCAGCATCGAGTTGCTGCCATAAATCAGCGTTTTTCACTGGCTTTTTATCTGCAGTTTTCCACTGACGTTTTTTCCAATTATGGATCCATTGTGTGATCCCTTGGCGCACGTATTGGCTGTCTGTGGTAAGCACGACCTCGCATGACGCGGTAAGGGCGTTCAGCCCGACGATAGCCGCCATGAGCTCCATACGGTTATTCGTTGTGAGGGTATAACCGGCGCTCAAGGTTTTTTCGTGCTGTTTATAACGCATCACCACACCGTAACCACCGGGACCTGGGTTACCGAGGCATGAACCGTCTGTGAAAATTTCTACCTGCTTGGTCATCTTTGGTACTATCGGGAATTAGAATCTGCCAAGTTTGACATAAGTATTGCCATGAAAGCGAATTACGATCGCCTTGTTGTTCTTGATACCGAAACCACAGGTATGAACCGCGAAGGTGGCCCTCATTACCAGGGACACAACATTATCGAAATCGGCGCGGTTGAAATTATCAATCGTAAGCTAACCGGTCGGCACTTTCATGCCTACATTAAACCGACACGTGCGATTGATCCTGAAGCTATTGAAGTACACGGTATCACGGATGCTTTTCTCGCCGACAAACCGACATACGCCGATGTGCATCAGGCATTTGTGTCCTTTGTAGAAGGGGCGGAGCTAATTGCCCACAATGCGCCCTTTGACGTCGGCTTCATGGACTACGAGTTTAAAAACCTGGGAGTGGCGTTAAAGACGAGCGAGATCTGTTCAATTACAGATACCCTTGCTATGGCGAAGAAAATCTTCCCGGGTAAGCGCAATAACTTAGATATTTTATGTGAGCGCTATGGTATTGATAATTCTCGCCGCACGTTGCACGGGGCATTACTTGATGCCGAGATCTTAGCCGACGTTTACTTACTGATGACGGGCGGGCAAACCAGCTTGTCTTTTAACGCGGGAACCGATACGGACAATGCGAGCCCAATGGCGCCGCGTTCGGTCAAACGTCAGAAACCGCTAAAGATTATCCCCGCATCCGCCGATGAACTAAGTGCACACGAAGCGCGTTTAGATTTTATTGAGCAAAATGGTAGCTGTCTTTGGCGACAGTAGGAGAGCACATGAAAAAGCGGTGGTGGACTGCCTGTCTTTGTATCCCATTATTGGCGCAAGCCAGTGAGCAAGAAATACGTCTGCTGGAAAACCGCTTTCGGGTTGATCCTACCATTGAGCGTGCCGCGTTCGTGATTTACCGAGAAGATCCCAGTGTCCCTGTGGTCCTTGTGCGCCCCGACGGCACTAAGTACTACGCATGGCGACACCCAGATAAAGTTTCTTGGCACCAAGAATCGGACATGGACATAGTTTCTATCACTGATCCCATGCCCGGTCCGTGGCAAGCGATTGGCCGAGTTAGCCCTGATAACAAAGTAAAAGTACTAAGCGATCTGCGTATGCAGGTTGATGATCTTCCTCCGCGTTTATATCAGGGGGAAACGGTGAAATTCACGGCGCGATTAAAACTTGGCGATGAGCCTCTCATCCTGCGCGATTTCATCGAGCGCGTTGATTTGAATGTCACCTTTACCGAGTACGTCGAAGATCCTGAATCGCTCAACCCTGATCAGCGCCCTCAGCCTCGCTCACTCGGGCATTTTAGTGACGACGGGACGGGGTTAGATGAAAAGCCCAATGATGGTATCTTCACCGTCGCACTGCCGGTGAATGTGATGCCCGGTAAATACCGAGCGCGTGTGACGTCAGGCAATGGCATTTTTTTCCGCACCTTAGAGCAAGAAGTGCTGGTGTACCCGACGCCATTGATGGCGACGTTTAAACAAAGCCAAATTGATGATGAGCCACACAAGCTGGTTATTCAGGCCGAGGAAGCCAGTATTGAGCCGGGTAGCATATCGGTGCATGCTAAATTTATCGACACGGAAGGGAAGACCACAGTTTACCAAACATCGAACGATGATAAATCCATGACGATGACACTGGACATCCCGTATGCATCCACGCCGGGCCAGTACAAATGGAGCAGTATGCTTTATGCGACGGATTTATTGTCAGGCCGACCGCTGGTTTTTAGTTTACCTGAGCAGGCGTTTGCGGTGACTGATTATGAAGCGCTTGAACAAGCAGAAGCCGAGCGGTTGGCGCGTGAGCGCGAATTGCAAGCGGCAGCGGAAGAGCGGCGTCGTGAGCGAGAGAAGGAAAAGGCACGCACGACATCGTTATTGATTATCGGTGTAGGGAATCTATTGATTCTTTTGCTCGGCGCAGCAGTTTGGTTTGTGTTGAAAAAGCGCAAAGCCCGTAAGCTCGCTGAAGCGGCTCAAGAGTTGGAAGCGCCGCCACCCGATGAAGGCACGCGTGAAGAGATGGGCGATGAGTTGGACATGGATAAACCGGATAAAGAATAAAAAAGAGAAGGCAATTGCCTTCTCTTTTTGGTTGGGCAGCTTAACGCGAATCATTAAGCTGCATCATGCATCTTTCCCACTTTGGTCGATGCAGCAGGAAGCTCTGCAGGATCGAAGTCATCAACATTGATGGTTTCTAGTCGACCCACTTCGGCGTCACGGAGCAGCTGTGCTTCTTGTTCGCTGATCACGCCCGCATCCAGACCTCTCTGTGCCACTTGGTCTAAGAACATAAATGGCAGTTTCTCGCCGATACCGTYACAAACTTTTTTGTGGATCGGCTCTGCAGTGAGAATGTCGTGAAGCGCTTTTTCGATATTCCCAATGGCATTACCAGGCTCGAAGAATTGTCCACGGCCAATGCGATCACGTGTTGCACTTGGCGATTGCAAAATTACCGCAAGCTTACCGTCTAAGCGATCACTTGGTTTGCGGCGACCTTTACCTAATGGGAACACGAGGGCACGTACCAATCCTGCAATCATACGATTTGGGAAGTTGGCAAGGAACTCATCCAGCGCTTGCTCAGTTTGGTACATGGCATCTTGCATACCCCAATGAACTAATGGCAGATCGTCTTTCTGATAGCCCTCATCGGCGTAACGTTTCATGGTTGCAGAGGCAAGATAAAGCTGACTAAGCACATCACCCAGACGCGCAGACAGACGCTCTTTACGCTTCAAATTACCCCCGAGAACCGCCATTGAAACGTCAGCCAGCAGCGCTAATGCCGCACTGTAGCGGTTCATTTGCTGGTAATAACGGCGTGTTTCGTCTTTACGTGGTGTTTTCGAGAAGCGTCCATCGGTCAGGCCCAGCCACAATGTGCGAGCAAGGTTACTCATCACAAAGCCAACGTGACCAAACAGTGCGCGATCAAAGGCACTTAACGCACGTTGCGAATCGGTGTCTTCGCTGGCACGAATTTCATCCAGTACGAACGGATGGCAGCGGATCGCCCCCTGACCGAAGATGATCATCGAACGCGTCAAAATGTTCGCACCTTCAACGGTTATGGCGATCGGTGAGCCTTGATAGTTGCGTCCCAAGAAGTTTTTAGGACCAAGGCAGATACCTTTACCGCCCACAACATCCATCGCATCAATCACACCTTGTTGACTACGATGCGTACAGTGATATTTGACGATGGCGGAGATTACCGACGGTTTTTCTCCCAAGTCAATCCCAGTCACGGTCAGGGCACTGGCGGCGTCCATTACGTAAGCATTGCCTGCGATACGTGCTAGAGGCTCTTCAATACCTTCCATTTTACCGATCGGCAATTTGAACTGACGACGAATACGCGCATAAGCACCGGTTGCCAATGCTGCTGACTTCAAGCCGCCAGTGGTGTTCGATGGCAGGGTGATACCGCGACCAATCGACAGACACTCCATCAGCATACGCCAACCTTGGCCCGCCATTTTCTGGCCGCCAATAATAAAGTCCATTGGAACGAAGACGTCATTACCCTGTGTCGGTCCATTTTGGAATGGAACGTTGAGAGGGAAGTGACGACGGCCGATATCGACACCTTCTAAATCGGTCGGGATCAGTGCACAGGTAATACCAAGTTCATCTTGATCGCCAAGTAGATGGTCCGGATCGCGAAGTTTAAACGCGAGACCGAGTACGGTAGCGACAGGAGCTAGGGTGATGTAGCGTTTGTTCCAGGTGATTTTCATCCCCAGCACTTCTTTGCCTTCCCACATCCCTTTTGTGACAACCCCGTAGTCAGGGATCGAGCCCGCATCGGAGCCTGCCTCTGGGCTGGTTAAGGCAAAGCATGGAATTTCTTTACCCTCGGCAAGGCGCGGTAAGTAGTGGTCTTTTTGCTCTTCGGTACCATAGTGCTGCAATAGCTCACCCGGACCGAGAGAGTTAGGGACCCCGACCGTAGATGACAGTACGCCTGACACGCCAGACAGTTTTTGTAACACCAAAGACTGGGCGTAAGCGGAGAACTCGAGGCCACCATATTGTTTTTTGATGATCATGGCGAAGAACTTGTTGTCCTTCAGGTATTGCCATACCTCAGGTGGTAAATCTGCCAGCTCGTGGGTGACTTGATAGTCATCAACCATACGGCAGACTTCATTCACAGGGCCATCCAGGAACGCTTGCTCCTCGGCACTTAAACGTGGTGCTGGGATATCATGCAATTTGTTCCAGTCAGGCGTACCACGGAAAAGATCTGCTTCCCACCATACTGTACCTGCGTCGATGGCTTCTTTTTCTGTGGCTGACATTTCTGGCATCACAGATTTAAATGCTTTAAACGCTGGTTTACTGATCCAGTTGCGACGGAATGTCGCGATATTAAGTGGCAGTGCGATTACGGCAAAGATCAGCCAAGTGATCTGTCCAACACTCCCCAGTAAAGTCCCTACTACTAGTCCCGCAGCCAATACAGCTGTTGAAACCAGCAAATTGGCACGATGGTATGCGAGTACGCATGCCACAATTAGCATGGCAGCGATAAATAACCCTGTCGCCATCACGTCATCTCCTTCGGTTTAGTTAGCCTCTCCTCAAATGAGGTAAGAGGTCGTACCACTTAATGTAAGCAAAAATTTAAATATTTGTAAATTGGTACGGTGTGATGTGGCTTGCAAGGTGAGAAAATCATCAATCATTCTCCGCCAAAGTTGGAAAGATAGGTTGCCATTTGAACAAACGTGACCTAGCTCGAGACCAACACGCAAGCGGCAGTCGACAGGCACAAAACGATACGGTTACACTGACCTTAAATCCGCTCTCACCCCCGGTGCACAGAGTGAGAGCCTGGCCTTTTTCAACGATGGGAACATGCCATGTACCAAGATATTATTCGCGGTGAGCTGTCGGAAGCAGCTACCGTTTTGAATGCCTTTTTAAGTGACGACAAAAACATTCAACAAATTGAAGAAGCTGCCAAGCTATTGGCCGATAGCTTCAAAGCGGGTGGCAAGGTGCTTTCGTGTGGGAACGGTGGCTCGCACTGTGATGCCATGCATTTTGCTGAGGAGTTAACGGGCCGTTATCGTGAAAACCGTCCGGGGTATCCTGCGATTGCGATTTCTGATCCAAGCCACCTTTCTTGTGTTTCCAACGACTTTGGCTATGAGTTTGTTTTTTCACGCTATGTTGAAGCCGTCGGCATGAAAGGCGACGTCCTCTTTGGTCTGTCTACCTCAGGAAACTCCGGTAACATTCTTAACGCGATCGATGCGGCGAAAGCGAAAGGCATGAAGTCCATCATGCTGACTGGGAAAGACGGCGGCAAAATGGCTGGTCTTGCGGATATCGAAATTCGTGTCCCTCATTTTGGCTATGCGGATCGTATTCAAGAAGTCCATATTAAGATTATCCATATTCTTATCCAGCTGGTGGAAAAGGAAATGGCGGCCTAATGCTCGGAGGTAGATGAAAGAATGTGTGAACTGCTTGGCATGAGTGCCAATGTGCCTACGGATATCTGTTTTAGTTTTACTGGGCTTATTCAGCGCGGCGGAAAAACAGGGCCGCATCGAGATGGCTGGGGCATTACCTTTTACGAAGGGAAAGGGTTTCGCACCTTTAAAGATCCCGCCCCAAGCTGCCAATCTAAAGTGGCCGAGTTGGTAACCAGTTATCCGATCAAAAGCTGTGCGGTAGTCAGTCATATTCGTCAGGCTAATCGAGGTGGCGTCAGCCTTGAAAACACGCATCCTTTTACTCGCGAAATTTGGGGACGTTATTGGACGTTTGCCCACAATGGTCAGCTATCTGGGTTTGAAAGCTTAGAAACGGGCCACTTTAAGCCTGTGGGAGAAACCGACAGCGAAAAAGCCTTCTGTTGGCTGCTTAATGAGCTATACAAGCACTATCCACAGCAACCCGATAATATGTGTGAGGTGTTCGACTTTATCGCCTCGCGCTGCGATCGGTTACGTGCACTTGGAGTGTACAACATGCTGTTTAGCGATGGTGACTATGTGATGGCGTATTGCAGTAATAACTTGCACTGGATTACGCGGCGGGCCCCGTTTGGTAAAGCGAGCTTGATCGATCAGGAAATGACGGTTGATTTTCATGAGGAGACTACGCCCAATGATGTCGTCACTGTGATCGCGACCCAGCCGCTAACCAATAATGAAAACTGGCACAAAATGGCAGAAGGGGAGTACTGCGTCTTCCATTTTGGTGAAGTGTATTGCACCAATCAAGATCAGTATGCAACGACCTGATTGCGGTCTTGCCAGCATAGAAAAGGCGCCATCAGGCGCCTTTTTTGATCAGGGCGAATCAAACTAGGCTTTTAGGTCGTCATCGTCATCAGCGGCATAGCCAGCAGGGCCCAACGGCGCGCCGTCGAGCCAAGCTTGGCCAGCTTCCATGCGTAAGCGCTCTTCGACAAACCAGCGAACAACCAAAGGATAAATCTGGTGCTCTTGTTGTTGCACCCGTGCTGCAACGGTATTGGCGTCGTCTTCTGAAAAAATGGGGACACGTGCTTGTAAAATCACCGGGCYACCATCCAATTCTTCTGTGACAAAATGCACTGAGGTGCCATGCTCGGTATCACCCGCATCAATCGCGCGCTGGTGGGTATGTAAGCCCGTGTATTTGGGGAGCAACGACGGATGAATATTCAGCATCCGTCCTTGGTAGTGCTCGACAAAGGCTGGGGTGAGTATACGCATAAAGCCGGCGAGAACGACCAAGTCAGGGGCCAACGCATCAATGGCGGTTGCCAACGCATGATCGTAAGCGTCGCGAGTGTCATAGCGCGAGTTTTCGAGCACGCGAGTCTCGATTCCAGCATTATCCGCGCGGGTTAGGCCGTAGGCATCTGGCTTGTTTGCAATCACGCCGACAATCTTTGCGTTTTGCGGGCTCTTATCGATTAAGGCCTGAAGATTACTGCCACTTCCCGAGATCAACACCACGATGCGTTTTGTCATTACACCAACTCCACTTGCGCTTCGCCTTCAGCACTTGTTGCAATATGGCCCAACTGCCAAGCGGTTTCCCCTGACTCATTGAGCAGTGCGATCGCTTGTTCGGCATGTGCTTGCGGTAGCGCGATGACTAAGCCGACGCCACAGTTAAAGGTGCGCAGCATTTCATAGTCACTGACATTGCCTTGTGCCTGCAACCAGTTAAAGATGGCTGGCCATTGCCAGCTATTTCCATCAATAACGGCTTTTGTACCTTGAGGCAATACGCGGGGAATGTTTTCCCAGAAGCCGCCACCGGTAATATGAGAAATGGCGTGAGCAGGGTATTGCTCAAGTAAAGTGAGTACTGACTTCACGTAGATACGGGTCGGTGCCAGCAAGTGCTCAACCAAAGGTTTACCTTCGAGTGGCATGGTTAAATCAGCCTCGCTGACTTCCAAGATCTTGCGGATCAGAGAGTAGCCGTTTGAGTGAGGACCGCTAGAAGCCAGACCAATCAGAGCATCGCCTTCACCGACCTTACTGCCATCAATTAATGCGGATTTTTCCGCGACCCCGACACAAAACCCAGCGACATCATAATCATCCCCTGAGTACATGCCCGGCATTTCAGCGGTTTCGCCACCGATCAGGGCACAACCGGCTTGTTGGCATCCATGAGCAATCCCTGTGACCACATCGGCCGCTGTCTCGACGTCTAATTTTCCGGTCGCGTAGTAGTCGAGGAAAAAGAGTGGTTCAGCCCCTTGAACAATTAGATCGTTCACACACATGGCGACCAAATCAATGCCGATCGTATCGTGCTTATTGGCATCAAGCGCTAAACGTAATTTGGTTCCTACCCCATCAGTGCCGGACACCAGCACGGGTTCTTTATACTTGGTCGGTAACTGACACAGGGCACCAAACCCGCCCAAGCCGCCCATTACTTCAGGACGGTGAGTTTGTTTGACGACGCCTTTGATACGGTCGACTAGGGCGTTACCCGCATCAATATCGACACCTGCATCCTTGTAGCTAAGAGATGATTGTTTACCGCTCACTGCAATTCCTCGCCGGAGTTGGAAGTCAAAAGTCGGCGCTATTCTATCAGTAGATAATTAGAAAGGAAAACGTTTGCGTCAGCTGTTTGGTGAGGAAATAGGCGAGATGTCAAGCCTTTGATCTACGCTAGCAAAACTCTTTCGTGTATACTACCGAGAATTTGTTTTTTGTAAGGAGTCTAAGATGAAGGTCGTGGAAGTCGGGCACCCGTTAGTGAAGCATAAAATTGGATTGATGCGTGAACGGGATATTAGCACTAAGCGATTTCGTGAGCTTGCCACTGAAGTGGGTAGCCTACTGACATACGAAGCCACTTCAGACTTCGAAACAGAAAAAGTGACCATCGAAGGTTGGGACGGTCCAGTCAGCGTTGATCAAATCAAAGGTAAAAAAGTCACCGTGGTGCCTATTTTGCGTGCAGGGCTCGGTATGATGGACGGTGTGCTGGAGCATGTGCCAAGTGCCCGTATCAGTGTGGTCGGCATTTACCGTGATGAAGAAACGCTAGAGCCTGTACCGTATTTCCACAAGTTGGCGAGCAATATCGACGAGCGTATGGCGCTGGTGGTCGATCCTATGCTGGCAACGGGTGGTTCTATGATTGCCACTATCGATTTGCTCAAAGAGCAAGGCTGTCAACATATCAAAGTGTTGGTGTTAGTCTCTGCCCCAGAGGGTATTGAAGCGTTGAAAAAAGCGCATCCGGATGTCGAGCTCTATACTGCAGCTATCGATGAAAAGCTGAATGACAAAGGCTATATCGTACCCGGCCTAGGTGATGCCGGCGATAAAATCTTCGGTACCAAGTAATCGTCATCATCGCCAAGGTGATGGCGTAATAACGGATCAAAAAGCCCGCTTAGTGTCGCGGGCTTTTTTAGTCTAAATGTCCCGTCTTATAAAGACAGGCCTATTTTATCGAGGTAAGTACGCACTTGCGCTTCGATCCCCTCACCATCTAATTGCAGCTCAGCATGCAATTCTTGCTGAGTGCCTTGTGGAATAAAGCGATCGGGCAAGCCAATTTGCAATACCGGCTTGATGACACCTTGCGTCATTAAGCTTTCAATCACACCGGTTCCCGCCCCGCCAGCGGTGGCGTTTTCTTCAATAGTGACAAGGCAATCATGCGTTTTCGCCATTTCTGCCACTAAATCGGTATCCAGAGGTTTAGCAAAGCGCATATCTACCACGGTTGCATCAAGCGCTTCTGCTGCCGCGAGGGCGCCGGGCAACAGAGTACCAAAGTTAAGTAGCGCAATGCGCTTTCCTTGGCGTTTTTGTACGCCTTTACCGATAGGGAGTGCATGCATATCGCGCTCAATATCAACGCCCATGCCTCCCCCGCGTGGGTAGCGCACTGCGGCCGGGCCCTGATGAATATGACCGGTATAGAGCATTTGCCGGCATTCGTTCTCATCGCTTGGCGTCATCACCACTAGATTCGGGATGCATCTTAGGTAGCTTAAATCAAATGCCCCTTGGTGCGTTTGGCCGTCGGCGCCCACGATGCCACCGCGGTCGATCGCGAACAACACCGGTAAGTTCATAATGGCGACATCATGGATCAGCTGATCGTACGCACGCTGTAAGAAGGTGGAGTAGATAGCTACCACAGGGTTGTACTCACCAATCGCCATACCTGCCGCTAGGGTGACGGCATGTTGTTCGGCAATCGCAACATCGAAGTATTTGTCAGGGTGCGCCTTGGAAAAGCGCACCATACCAGAGCCTTCACGCATCGCCGGGGTAATGGCGAGCAGTTTGTCGTCCTGCTCGGCCATATCACACAGCCAGTCACCAAAGACATTGGAAAATGTCGGGCTGGCCGGCTTTGATTTCGGTAGGGTATGCACGCTTGGATCGAATTTAGGAACGGCATGATACCCAATCGGATCCTTTTCCGCAGGCGCGTAGCCTTTGCCTTTTTTCGTCATCACGTGCAAGAACTGTGGCCCTTTCAGGTTACGCATGTTCTTTAGCGTTTTAACCAGCTCTTCCACGTCATGACCATCGATAGGGCCGATATAGTTAAAGCCGAGTTCCTCGAACATGGTCCCCGGTACTACCATCCCCTTGAGGTGCTCTTCAGCACGACGGACCAGCTCTTTAATTGGTGGCGCGCCCGACAGGACTTTTTTGCCCCCTTCTCGGATGGTGGTATACAAATTACCAGAAAGAAGCTGCGCCAGATGATTGTTGAGAGCACCAACATTCTCTGAAATCGACATTTCGTTGTCGTTGAGGATCACCAGCATGTCGGGTTTCACGTCCCCAGCATGGTTCATCGCCTCAAATGCCATACCCGCGGTGATGGCTCCGTCTCCAATCACACTCACGACTTTGCGGTTTTTCCCTTCTTTTTCGGCACAAATGGCCATCCCCAATGCGGCGCTTATTGACGTCGAAGAGTGGCCTACCGACAACACATCATAGGGGCTTTCTTCGCGCCACGGGAAGGGATGCAATCCGCCCTTTTTGCGAATCGTCGGCATTTTTTCGCGCCGACCCGTCAAAATTTTATGTGGGTAGGCTTGGTGACCGACATCCCAAACAAGGTGATCAAAAGGGGTGTTATAGACATAATGGAGTGCGACAGTCAGCTCGACAGTGCCAAGTCCAGACGCAAAATGACCACTTGAGTGGCTAACCGTATTAAGTAAGTAGGTACGCAGCTCATCACACAGTTCAGGAAGGTGATCACGCGGAATGGTGCGTAACTCTTCCGGCGTATCAGCCAACGCGAGTGTAGGGTACTTTGATATATCCAGTGTCATAGTGGTTCGGCGCTTTTATTGGTAATGCTAGTTGTTGCGCTCGATGATATATCGGGCAAAAACTTCCAGTTGTTCGGTATTGTAGGGGATCGCATGCAGCGCGTGTAGTGCTTCTTGGTAAAGTTGCTGTGCTTTTTCTTGCGCGCCCTGTAAACCGAGTAGCGCAGGGTAGGTACTTTTATCCGCGCTCATGTCAGATCCCTGCGGTTTCCCCAATGTTTGGGTATCGCTTGTGATATCTAAAATGTCATCTTGCACTTGGAACGCGAGGCCAATGGCGTTGGCAAAGGTATCCAGCTCGTCAAGGTGCGTCACCCCTTTCTCGCCGGCGGCAAAAGCCCCCAGTCTGACCGCGCCTCTAATTAATGCCCCCGTTTTGTTACGGTGGATTTGTTTTAACGCCTCTAACCCGACGTGTTGGCCTTCGGCGGTGAGATCGAGCGCTTGACCTAGACACATTCCACTGGCGCCACTGGCGTTTGCCAGCGTTCTGATCATATCGATACGGTAAGATTCAGCGTTTGGATTGAGCGACCCTTCGGATAACACCGTAAACGCCAAGGTTTGTAAGGCGTCCCCGGCGAGAATGGCGGTCGCTTCATCAAACTCGATATGGCAAGTCGGTTGACCTCGTCGCAGGCTATCATCATCCATGGCGGGCAAATCATCGTGGATCAAGGAGTACGCGTGAATGCACTCTACCGCCACAGCGGGCGTGTCCAAATCAGTGATGGGCACGCCAAACAATTGTCCGGTAGCATAGGTCAAGAAAGGACGAACGCGCTTGCCGCCGAGCAGTAAGCCGTGGCGCATTGCTTTAATAAGCGGCAAATCTTGATGCGAGAGTGTGTTTAGCCAACGCGATAGCTGTTGGTTGCTGCGGTGTTGCGTCTCCCGCAGCGCGAGCTGTACAACGGAATCAGTCATTGTCGTCGTGAGAAAATTCAGTCAGTGGCGCGTCATCATCTTGAAAAAGCAGAATCTCAACGCGCTGTTCAGCATCTGCTAAGGTTTTTTGTCCTTGGCGCGCAAGCGCAATACCGCGCTCAAAGCGCTTCATTGCCGTATCAAGGGCGAGGTCGCCAGTCTCTAAAGCACCGACGATCGCATCCAACTCTTTGAGGGTGTCCTCAAAGGTCATATTTTCTGGTTTCTTCACAGCCATGATGCAATAAAATTAGAGAGGGAGGGGCAGACGTTAACCCAGTGCTGACAGGGGGTCAAATTCATCAGGCGATTTTTGTGCCCCAAACGCTGCTTTGCAAATCACGCATTCTGCTTGTTGGTATTTGCGGATTTGCGCTAAACCTATAGGATTGGTTGCCGATACAACCAAAGACAACAAAAACAAATAATAACGAACCGATGTAATCTAAGGGAGACTGACGTGGATATAGCGACGCTCATCGGCATTATAGGCTCGTTCGCATTCGTCATTATGGCCATGCTGTTGGGCGGCACCATGAACATGTACTTCGACGTGCCGTCCGTACTGATTGTTATCGGGGGCAGTCTTTTCGTGGTGTTGACCAACTACACCATGGGACAGTTTTTTGCTTGCTTTAAGATTGCAGGCAAGGCGTTCATGTTTAAGTCGGACGATCCGGAAGACTTGATTGCCAAGATTATTGAAATGGCAGATGCGGCCCGTAAAGGCGGCTTTTTGGCGTTAGAAGAGATGGAAGTCAGTAACTCGTTTATGCAAAAAGGGGTCGACTTACTGGTGGATGGACACGATGCGGATGTGGTGCGAGCCACCCTGCAAAAAGACATTAGTCTGACCGAGGAGCGTCACGACCACGGGATCAGTTTTTATGCGGCGTTAGCCGATGTTGCGCCGGCAATGGGGATGATCGGGACCTTGATTGGTCTGGTGGCGATGCTCTCCAATATGGATGACCCGAAAGCCATAGGCCCTGCGATGGCCGTGGCCTTGTTGACCACCATGTATGGCGCCATGCTCGCCAATATGGTTGCAACACCGATCGCTAACAAGCTTGCGTTGCGTAAAGGGCAAGAAAAACTGAATCGGCGCTTAATTATGGATGGCTTGTTGGCCATTCAGGATGGGCAAAACCCGCGTGTTATCGACGGATTTTTGAAAAACTACCTCAACGAGAGCAAACGTGAAGTGGATGTCGATAATTAAGCACTGGCCGATCACGCCAGTGAACCGTGGGTAAGGAGTCTAGATGGCACAACAAGAAGAAGAGGAATGCAAATGTCCACCGCCCGGCCTGCCGCCGTGGATGGGGACGTTCGCTGACCTGATGTCACTGCTGATGTGCTTTTTCGTGCTTTTGCTGTCCTTCTCTGAGATGGACGTTTTGAAGTTTAAGCAGATAGCAGGGTCGATGAAGTTTGCCTTCGGGGTACAAAATGTTCTGGAAGTCAAAGACATTCCCAAAGGTACCAGTGTGATTGCGCAAGAGTTCCGTCCGGGGCGACCAGAGCCGACCCCTATCGAAGTGATCATGCAGCAAACCATCGACATGACCCAACGAACGCTTAATTTCCAAGAAGGCGAATCGGACCGCTCGGGCGGCTCACAACGCACTGCGTCGGATATGGAGGGAGGCACCAGTGCACAGGTTGCTTCTCAACTGGAGCAGCAACAAAGCCAGCAGCAAATGGAACAGTTGCAAAAGATGATTGTGCAGGCGTTAGAGCGTGAAATCGAAGAAGGAGCCGTTGAAGTTGAAAACTTGGGTCAACAACTGGTGATCCGTATTCGGGAAAAAGGCGCATTTCCACAAAATTCGGCCTTTTTGCAACCCAAGTTCCGCCCCATGGTGCGCCAAATTGCGGAATTGGTAAAAGACGTGCCCGGTGAAATCAAAGTGTCAGGCCACACGGACAGCACACCTTTGGAATCGGAGCTGTACCGTTCCAACTGGGATTTATCCGCGCAGCGTGCGGTATCGGTAGCGCAAGAAATGGAAAAAGTGCCCGGGTTTAACCATTTGCGCATGAAAGTGGAAGGGTTGGCAGACACTCAGCCTCGCGCGCCCAATAACTCGCCCGATAATCGTGCAGCCAATCGCCGTGTGGAAATCGCTGTGATTCAAGGAAAACCCAGCTTTTCAGATGAAATATCGGCCGACAATGCGGCTGCACCTACCCCATAAGCTAGATTCTGACCGTAATGGATTGATTAAAAACGTTTATTACGGTCGGATTTTTCACTTTTGTTTAGACGCAAAAATACCCGGTTTCAGCTGGGACGTGGTTATTGTATAATCCGCGACCTTGTTTCCAGCTGTATCGAACCGGTTATGAAGTTTATCGTTAAAATTCACCCTGAGGTGATCGTCAAAAGTGAGTCTGTTAGAAAGCGTTTTACTAAAATCCTCGAATGCAATATTCGTAATATTTTAAAGCGTCGGACAGATAATACGGCAGTATATAACCGTAGGGATCACATTGAGGTGACGTTAAAACAACCAAACGAGCGTCAGCTTGTCCTGGATGTATTAACCAACACGCCGGGCGTGCAGACGGTGCTTGAGGTTGAGCAAACGTTATTTAACGATTTACACCACATCTATGAACTCACCCTTGAGGGTGTTCGTCATCAAATCGAAGGAAAAACCTTTTGCGTGCGTGCTAAACGCCGCGGCCAGCATGACTTTACCTCGATTGATGTAGAGCGTTACGTAGGAGGTGGGTTAAACCAAGCCGTTCCGACCGCCAGCGTACAGCTGAAAAAGCCTGACGTGACCGTGATGATGGAAGTGGACCACGATAAGCTGAACTTGGTAAAGCACCGTCATACTGGCTTGGGTGGCTTCCCTCTCGGCACGCAAGAAGATGTGCTGAGCTTGATCTCGGGAGGATTCGACTCAGGGGTGTCGAGTTACTTGCATATTAAGCGCGGTAGCAAGGTCCATTATTGCTTCTTCAATTTAGGCGGCAAAACCCATGAAACGGGTGTGCAGCAGGTATCTCACTTCCTGTGGAACAAGTTTGGCTCGTCGGCGAAAGTGAAATTTATTTCTATCGACTTTGAGCCGGTTGTCGCCAGTATCCTCGAAAACATCGATGATGGTCAGATGGGAGTCGTGCTAAAGCGGATGTTTATGCGTGCGGCAAGCATGGTTGCCGAGCGTTTCGGTATTCAAGCTCTGGTCACCGGCGAAGCCTTAGGACAAGTGTCGAGCCAAACTCTAACCAATTTACGCATGATTGATAACGTGACGGACACGTTAATCCTGCGTCCGCTGATCAACTGGGATAAAGAAGACATTATCCAGACAGCCCGTAAAATCGGCACTGAAGACTTCGCTAAAACCATGCCTGAATTCTGTGGTGTGATTTCGAAAAGCCCAACGATCAAAGCCGAGAAAGCCAAACTTGAGGCCGAGGAAGCGAAATTTGACTTCGCGTTACTGGAGCAAGTGGTTAACAATGCCTCGGTGATGGATATTCGCGATATCGAGAAACTTAGTCAGGAAAAGGCTCCCGAGGTTGAACTGGTTAACGAGGCCGAGCAAGGCGCGATTGTCATTGATATTCGCAGCAGTGATGAAGAAGAGGAAAAGCCACTGAACATCGACGGCACTGACGTTGTTCATATTCCTTTCTTTAAATTAGCGACCCGCTTTGGCGACCTAGACCAAAGCAAAACCTACTTGCTGTACTGTGAGCGTGGTGTGATGAGCCGCCTTCAAGCGCTGTATCTAAAAGACATGGGCTTTGAAAATGTCAAAGTCTATCGCGGCTAATCGCGACAAAGCACGATTTAAGCAAAGAAAAACAGGCAGCCTCGCTGCCTGTTTTTTATTCGGCGAATTTTTTCTCGTACTGCAAGTTTGGGAGGGGAACCATAGGTTCGGCAACCTGCCAGGCCAGTGCTTTCCCTGCCAAGACGTGAACAATCTCAATGGCAAATTCGAGCGCAGAGCCCGGGCCTTGGCTGGTGATCAACTTGTGATCATAATCAGTCATCACACGGCGACGACTGCGCCATTGCTCTGGGATCTGCTCGCTGACACTGGGGTGGCAACTGATATGAGAGGTGGGGTAAAGCTGGTGACGCTGCAGAACAAGCGCGGGAGCCGCGCAGATAGCCGCGACCCATGCATGGTCACTTTGCTGTTGTTTGATAATTTCTATCACGATCGCGCTGTCGCCTAAACACTGCGCCCCGTCAATACCCCCGGGTAAAATGACGCAATCAAACGGCTGGTCGGCCACACTCGCCAAAGGTGCATCGCACACTAATTGTACGCCACGAGAACAGGTTAAAGTGAGTGAACCTTCAGGGTCGGCGCTGGCAACGGTGACACAAAAACCAGCCCGCTTCATCACATCAATGGCGGTGACGGTTTCCATTTCCTCGCTGCCGGGTGCCACGCATACTAAGACGTTAATCGGTTTCATGATTATCCTTTTTGTACCTCACGTTGCTTCACGGCGTCATACAGCGCCTGATGAGTAGGCACCTTAATCTGATGATGTGCCGCTCGAGCCAGTAAATAGCCTGTGATCTGTTCAAGCTCTGTCTTTCTGCCATGATAGCAGTCGCGATTCATTGATGAATAGTTATTTGCGGTGGCGCGTGCCACTGCCAGTGCTTGTGTCTTTAGCTGTTCGGCATGGGTGGCGAGTCCATCAGCTTGCATCACACGGGCAAGTTCTTGGCAAAGTAACTGGATGGTGTCTTGGTAGTCGGCAGATAACAATGCTCCGTTATTCACTTGATGAATCGCGGTGAGTGGATTGATCACACAATTAACCGCCAGCTTATGCCATAGCTGATGGATAATCGCTTCGTGCCAGTACACTGGCGACAAGGCATGATCCAACACCTCGGCGACAAAGGCACACTGCTGACCTGCCTGATTCGCCGCGCCGATGTAAGTCTCTCCGTGGCCGGTATGCTGATAGCTCCCTTGAGAGGGGCTAAAGACGCCGTGTGAGGTGGTGGCGAGCAATAAAGGTTGCGACGGACTCACTAGCGTTTTGATTTGCGCATGCGGTCCCATCCCATTGTGCATTAAGACGATAATTGTATCGGGATGAAGCTGCTCGATGAGAGGTTGTAAGGCATGCATGACGTCGTAAGCCTTGGTACACACCATTAATAGATCGCAATCGGTAATGGCTTGTGGCTGGTTAGCGGGGACCGTCACGGTATGGCTGTCGAGTACCAATTGCCGACACACTTCTGTGCCTGCACGGGTGATCACCTGCACGCGATGACCGGCTTGCACTAATTGGGTTGCCCACAAAGTACCAATTGCGCCTACACCGATAAAAGTTATGTTCATGACAAGCTCAGAGCGGTTAAAAGTGCATAGTTTATCACGAGGTAAGAGCAAGACAGAGAAACAAGTTGGGGGAGGAAAAAGCGCCGACCGAGAGGCCGGCGCAGTCAGTTAGAATTTATAGGTGGCGCTTAGGTAGTGGGAAATACCTGAGCTTTCCGTTGTGCCACCATCTTCAATCAAGTAGACATCGTTATAGGCTTTTAGGCCATAACCGAGGGCATAGTTGTCTGAGTGCCAATATAGGCCGTTAAACATTGCGCCGCCGTGGGTCGCTTGGCTGTTGCCTTTGAAAGTGTCATCGGCACCAAATTGGTAATCGATATAGCCTTGGTATGACAGGAAGCTACCGTTGTCGAAAAAGTGGAAAGGCTTGAACCAGTTGGTCGAGAATTGGTAACCGTTCCAGTCTTTTTTGTTGATGTCATACAAACCGTAAAGGTTCATGCCTACTTTGCCAAACCAAGGTAGTTCAACATCGGCACCGACACCCCAGAACGAGTTGTTAGTGTCACTATCGCCACCACCCCAGTTAAACAAAGTCGAGAAGTATACTTCTTGTATAGGGCCAAACGACAAGTCTTGCCCGGTGATGCCGTCAATTGAGAAGCGTGGTGCTAGCTTCATAAAGGCTTTAGGCGCGCCTTTTTTATTGTTGTTATCGCTATCGCTTTCGGCAAGGTCGAAGATGTCCACATAGCCATAGAGATCAACCACGCCCTTACGGCCGCCAAATTCCATCTCGAGGTAATTATGATCTTTATCGGTGTCAGGACCGAACTGAGGTTTCTCGTTGATGGCATACATGGCGTTAAACTGAAGCCATTTATGATCGTTTTTATAGATATCGTCTGAGTAATCAGCCGCGTTGGCGATAGGTGCGGCGCTAGCTGCCATGACGGCAAGTGCGAGTAGGGACTTTTTCATGGTGACTGCCTCTGCTTAAGTGTGTAACCGTTGAGTTCAATGGAGGCAGTATATTGATTAAGTTCACCATAAAGAATGTAACGAATGTAGACACGAATTTTAGATGTGACTGAAGGTGGAATGTATCCGATTACATGTCATTTTTGTGTGATCTTGATTAAAAGAAAATGACGAGCGGAGCACAATTTTTTGCACTCCGCTGTGATAGGGAAACGCTAGTCTTGCCGGGTTTTTAGACATTGTCCAGAAGGTGCGTCATGGTGCGATGATTCTTTTCTAAATTGTCTACCAATATAGAGCAGCATGACTAGACCTGGGAGCACCATCAATGAGGTTATTACGAAAAATGTTGACCAGCTATCCAGCCAATCCACCATCATACCGCTAAAGGATGCGAGAGAGGTACGGCCAAGGTTACCCAACGATGCAAGCAGCGCGTATTGAGTGGCGGAAAAAGCGCGCCCGGTTAAGAAGGTCAAGAAAGAGACAAAGGCAATGGTGGCGAAAGCCGAGGTGAAGTTATCCACCAGTATCGCGCCTAGCAGCAGGTGCTCGTCTGGCCCCACCACAGCAAGCCAAGCAAACATCAAATTACTGGAGGCCATGGCCACCCCGCCAATAAACAAGCCTTTGATTACCCCAAAGCGCAAGTTAATGTAGCTGCCGATTAAGGTATACACCACGGTCAGTCCCCAACCTACGAGCTTGGAGTAATAACCAATTTGCTCATTGCTGAAGCCAACATCTTTGTAAAAGACAATCGACATCCGGCCCAAAAAGGCCTCGCCAATCTTAAAGAGAAAAACAAACAACAGAATGGCTAACGCAACTTTTACACCGTTGCGGCGGAAAAACTCGGCAAAAGGTTCAAACACAGTCACTGCTAACCAAGTGCGTGCACTGCTGTATCCTTTCCCTAGATAGTAACGGGTCGCGGCATCTTGGCGCTGTTCGCGGTCACTGGCAGGCTCCTTAACGAATAAGGTGGCCAGTAACATTAAGCCTACGAACCCGGCCATGATCACATACACCTGATTCCAACCGATGGCGTCAGCGTTGATAAAACCGATGTAGCCGGGCAGAGAATATCCCGTCCACCATCCAATGACGGACATGGCAGAGGCAAGTGGGAACTTATCGGTCTCATGCTCCGCAAAATTATCAATACGAAAGGCATCAATGGCGATATCTTGGGTGGCAGAGGCGAGTGCAATCGCAAAAATCAGCGATGAAAGCACCACAGTGGTCACCCAAGGATCAATGGCTGTCAAACCGTGTAAATTAAGCTGAGATAAGGCCAAGGTTGCGATCAGAATCAGCGCTTGGGTGAGCAATATCCAACTGCGGCGTTGTCCGAAGCGCTCATTAAGCATGGGCACTTTGAGTCTATCGATCAAAGGCGCCCAGAGAAAGTTCACCGCATACAGCACAAACACCGAGCCGAATAGGCCAATCGCGGTACGAGAGAGCCCTTCATCCGCGAGCCAGCCGTTTAAGTTGGAGCCGATTAACACCCAAGGAAAGCCGCTACAGCAGCCCATTAAGAACACATAAAGGAGTCGGCGGTCGGCATAGGGCGCAAGCGCCCCCTTAAGATTAGGTAACATGATCGCAAGCCTGCCTGTCAGCTACTGAGAAGATATTCGAGAGATGCTATTTATCACAATGGGTTGTTGTGGTACGTCTTGCATCCGCTTGCTTGGGATCGTCACGGTTGATTGAGATGAAATGTTTTGCACCGTGACAAAGCCTTCAACCACTCGACCAAAAACGGTGTAGCCAAGCTTGTTGGGCGTGGCGTCCAGAAAGCCGTTATCGTTGATATTAATGTAAAATTGACGCGTGGCCGAATCGGGGTCATTGGTTCTGGCCATCGCAATCGTGGCGCGTCGGTTGCTCAGGCCATTAGTGGATTCATTGTCAACCGTGTCATATACCGGCAGGCGCTCAAGGTCTTTATCAAACCCACCACCTTGGACCACGAACCCCGGGATCACGCGATGAAATTGAGAGCCAACATAGCTGCCATCATCAACATAACGGAGAAAATTAGCCACGGTTTTGGGCGCTTTTTGCTCATCAAGACTGAGCGTAAATGCGCCGAGCGTTGTATCCACCTTCACCAACACTTCCGCCTGCGCTGGCAATGCAGCCAATGCAAGCATGCACATCATGCAGAAGGTACGCATGATTAAAAGTGCTCTTTCATGTGCTTAAGCAACTGCTCGTCGTTGGCAATATCTTGCAGTACCGCCTCAAGCAAGTTGTTCAGAGCCATTTCGATATCATCAGGCGATGCGCTGCTGATCCCTTCTTGGGTTGATTTGCCAGTGTAACGCTTCACGAAGCGACCATCAGGAGACTCTGCGACCAGCTGAAGCTGGACCGACGCTTCCATATTGTGCTTAAACACCGTGTGTTTTACACGCACGAGGGCATCAAGAATATCGAGGCGCAGCGTTCCCGGGCCATTCGCCACTACACGGAAGCCTTGCGAAGAAAGTTGGCGAGAAAGGGTATCTTCTAAGACAACGCGCAGATTCTGGCTAGCATGCAGGGGCTTCACGTTAGAGCGACCACTGTCAATGACAGCCACAAACTGGGCGGTACGCAGATCACGGCTTTTCACAACCACGGGCAAGTTATTCACTTGCTGTTGGTTTGAGGTGGCGGGTTTGGGCGCGATAGTCAGTTGCGGATCACGCGGCGATGAACAGCCTGCTAGGATAAGCACGGCAGCGGCAACGAGCAGTTTTTTCATTGTGTTCAGCATCCTTTACTTAATGTTGGGCGTGTACTGCTTGAAGAATAACGAATTTTTTATTCGACGCAATGACGGAGACATTACCAAAAAGGCGTTTTAACTTAGCATGATAGCCGAGATGTCGGTTTCCGATGACTAAAAGGCGGCCATGATTGGTCAGAACACGTTTTGCGTCACAAAACATTTGCCAAGCAATATGATCGGTAATGGCTTGTTGTTGATGGAATGGTGGATTACACATCACCAAGTCCACATCATGGTGTGCAAACTCGCTCAAACAATCCCGCGCTTCACACTCAAAGCGCGTGGGCGCAATGTGATGCGCTAAAAGGTTACGTTGCGCCGATGCGACAGCCATATGGCTTTCGTCAACGGCATGAATAAAGGCATTTGGATTGTTTCGAGCGGCTTGCAAGGCAAGCACACCATTACCACACCCTAGATCGACAATCCTTTTTAATCCGGGTTCACTCGGAATGTGCGGTAACATCAAATACGCCGCAATATCCAGTTTTTGCGCAGAGAATACATTGGGGAAATTCGCCAGTGTCATGGCGTAATCAGGCACATCGAACGTATGTAGCTGGTCGATTAACTCGGGTTTGTCGTCACGTGGCGTGCAAAATACTAAGCGTGCTTTTTTCTTCGCTAGTGAGGTCACTGTGTTGCCGAGCTGGCGCTCAAACTGGTTTAACGTTGAGGTGTGAATCTCTTTGGCCTTCGCCGCGGCGATGACGGGAATGGATGAATCGGTGATTGCGGCAAGTTGCTGTAATTGCCATGACAACATGCGTGTGCTTTTCGGGATCCGTAATAGCACCACATCGATGCGCTCAGGCAGCGGCTCTAGGCTGGTTAATTGGACGATGCTAGGCAAGGCATTGGCGGCTAAGTTTTGGACAGTTGCTTGTTGTGCCACCACAGAATCACTGATTTGAATCGTGTCATAGCCTTGTTGTGACGCCCAGCAGCTTAGCGCGCCAAAGTGATCATTGATGATCAACACACGCGCACCGGCCGGTAATGACAACTCAGCCACGTGCTCAATCAAGTATTCGTCGGCTGCGTCGAACGCTTGCAGCGTCTCGTTTTTACGTCGGGGATAACGGTGGAGTATTAATGGCTGGCCCGCAGGCGTCGTCATTTCAGTCTTCATCGGAGTTTTTGCGTCGCGCTAGATAAAGTGGGTATATTGTCGCACTCAGCCAGAGACTGCAATTTAAAACGTGGCGTCATCTCTGGTGTTGAAAGATCACGCCACCGCGAAAGTCGCAAAATCATCAATAGCATCTACACTGAGAGCACCTGTGCTCCCCGTGTAAAATGTGGGAAGCAAAATGAAAATACAAACACAGATCACCGAGAAGCTCGAGCAGGCTTTTTCGCCTAGCTTTCTGGATGTTCGTAATGAAAGCTTTATGCATAACGTGCCAGAAGGGTCAGAGAGCCACTTTAAAGTCGTGGTGGTATCAGAGGCATTTGACGGTCAGCGTTTAATTCAACGTCACCGCGCAGTGAATGCGACCTTATCTGATGAGTTGGCCCATCATATTCATGCGTTGGCGATCCACACTTACACGCCGCAAGAGTGGACGTCACAAGCGCAAGCTCCGGATTCACCCGCTTGTCGCGGTGGGGGCAAATAGCGTCAGCGCTGATGTTGAGTTTTCACGTTGTGGCAACAAATTCTTACATAAATATGAGCGGTTCGGTGAGTGGTAACTGCGTACGGCTTTCGTTTCATCATCACAGGCGAGTATTCGCATTGCCTGCTAAGGTGAACAAAAAAACAGCAGTGAAACTGTGAGCTTATAGCGAGTGTTGTTTGTACAGGTATGGATAATTGCCACGCTCCAGTGACAATACCCATAGAATCAACGCTGGGGTTAGTGATAGAATACGGCGCTGAAAGACTAACCTAGGCTACCTTTGTGTAACGATTTGGTTAGCAGGATGTTGCGACGGTGGGCCGTCATGGCCGCCAAACAGTCGAAAGTCGTGTCTTTAACTGCGCAATAACAGAATTCTTTTTCCCGTTAATGTAGTGCAAGTGCGTATGATTACAATAAAAAAGGGTTTGGATATCCCTATTGCCGGGACTCCTACTCAGGTGATAAATGACGGCCCAGCCGTCAAGAAAGTCGCCTTGCTTGGCGAAGAGTACGTTGGAATGCGCCCCACCATGCACGCGCGTGTGGGTGATGTAGTGAAAAAAGGTCAGATTCTTTTTGAAGACAAGAAGAATCCGGGCGTGAAATTCACTGCACCAGCAGCTGGTAAAGTGGTTGAAGTTAACCGCGGTGCCAAGCGTGTTCTTCAGTCTGTCGTCATTGAAGTCGATGGAAACGAGCAAGTCACGTTTAATAAATACGAAGCCTCACAGTTGGCATCGCTAGATCGCCAAGCCATTGTTGACCAACTGGTCGAGTCTGGCATGTGGACAGCGCTTCGTACTCGTCCTTTTAGCAAGTCGCCTGCGGTTGATGCCGTGCCGGAAGCTATCTTTGTCAATGCCATGGACACCAATCCGCTTGCTGCGGATCCGAAAGTGATCATTGATGAGCAAAAAGAGGCTTTCGTTGCTGGCCTAGATGTGGTTTCTCGCCTTACCGAAAAAACGGTATTCGTTTGTAAAGCAGACGTAGAGTTACCGACTAGCAAGCAATCAAACGTTGAGCAGCACGTCTTCGCTGGTCCTCACCCAGCTGGTCTTGTCGGTACCCATATCCATCACTTGCGCTCAGCAAGTATGGAAAAAATGGTATGGCACCTAAACTACCAAGACGTCATTGCGTTTGGCCATTTCTTTCTGACCGGTGAAATCAACACCGATCGCGTGGTTGCCTTAGCTGGCCCTATGGTCAATAAGCCACGCTTGGTACGTACTCAACTGGGCGCTAACCTCGATGAGTTGACGGACGGTGAGCTGATGGCTGGCGAGAGCCGCATTATCTCTGGTTCTGTACTCTCGGGCACTAAAGCGACTGGTCCTCATGCGTATCTTGGCCGTTTCCACCTGCAAGTGTCTGTATTACGCGAAGGTAATGAGAAAGAGTTGTTCGGTTGGTTATCTCCCGGCAAAAACCGCTTCTCTGTGACCCGTGCGTACCTTGGCCACCTGTTTAAAGGCCAACTTTTCAATATGACCACTTCGACCAACGGTAGTGATCGTTCCATGGTGCCAATCGGTAACTATGAGCGAGTAATGCCGCTGGATATCGAGCCGACTATGCTGCTGCGTGATATCTGTGCCGGTGATACAGATAGTATGCAACAGTTAGGCGCGCTGGAGTTAGATCCTGAGGATTTGGCACTTTGTACATTTGTCTGCCCTGGCAAGTACGAATTTGGCCCAATGCTCCGCGAGAGCCTGGAAAAAATTGAGAAGGAAGGGTAACAGATGAGCCTGAAAAACTTTTTAGAGCAAATCGAGCCACACTTTGAGCCAGGCGGTAAACACGAGAAGTGGTTTGCCCTGTATGAAGCGGTCGCGACCATTTTGTACACGCCAGGCATGGTGACCAAAGCTGGCGCTCACGTGCGTGACAGCATCGATTTGAAACGCATCATGATCATGGTGTGGTTTGCTGTGTTCCCCGCAATGTTCTGGGGTATGTACAACACAGGTAACCAAGCCATTATGGGCCTGAACCATTTATATGAAGGCGCGCAGCTTGCGCAAATCATTGAAGGGAACTGGCACTATTGGCTGACTGAGGCGATTGCGGGGCCGCTTGCGAGTGCAGGTTGGGGCACCAAAATGGTCTTGGGTGCCACCTACTTCCTGCCTATTTATGCCACCGTGTTTATCGTGGGTGGTTTCTGGGAAGTACTGTTCTGTATTATCCGTAAGCACGAAGTGAACGAAGGTTTCTTCGTGACCTCGATTCTTTTTGCACTGATCGTTCCGCCAACGCTGCCATTGTGGCAAGCCGCTTTGGGTATCACCTTTGGTGTGGTGGTTGCAAAAGAAATCTTTGGTGGTACAGGCCGTAACTTCTTGAACCCTGCGTTGGCTGGCCGTGCATTCTTGTTCTTCGCGTATCCTGCTCAAATCTCTGGTGATTTGGTATGGACCGCTGCGGACGGCTTCTCGGGTGCGACAGCACTGAGTCAATGGTCAACCGGCGGTGAAATGGCGCTGATGCACAACGTGACCGGTCAAACCATGACTTGGATGGACGCCTTCATTGGTAACATCCCAGGTTCAATGGGTGAAGTATCGACGCTTGCCATCTTGATTGGCGGTGCGGCGCTGGTTTACATGCGCATTGCATCATGGCGAATCATCTTGGGTACCTTCCTCGGTATGGTCGCCGCGGCAACCTTGTTCAATGTGATTGGCTCTGATTCCAACCCAATGTTTAGCATGCCTGCTCATTGGCACCTTGTACTGGGTGGTTTTGCGTTCGGTATGATGTTCATGGCGACGGATCCTGTCTCTGCTGCGTTCACCAATAAAGCAAAATGGTGGTACGGCATTTTGATTGGTGCGATGGCCGTGATTATTCGCGTGGTTAACCCAGCATACCCAGAAGGGATGATGCTGGCGATCTTGTTCGCGAACCTGTTTGCACCACTGTTCGATAACCTGGTGATTCAGGGCAACATCAAACGGAGACTGGCTCGTAATGGCAAGTAGTAACGATAGTATTAAAAAGACGCTGCTCGTTGTTATCGCATTGAGCTTGGTGTGCTCGATTGTGGTGTCTGGTGCAGCAGTAGCGCTACGTCCTTTGCAACAAATTAATGCAAAGCTAGACGTACAGAAAAACATCCTTTCGGTGGCTGGTATTGATGTCACGGGTGGCAAAAGTGCGATCAATGATGCTTACAACAAGTACATTGAGACTCGTCTAGTCAGCCTAGATGACGGTGAATTTGTTAGCCCTGAGACGGTCAACGTTGAATCGGCAGCTGATTACGATCAGCGTGCGGCTGCCAATGATCCGGCCTTGTCGAAAAAGCTGAGTGGCGATGAAAACATTGCCGATATCGGTCGTCGTCCTGACGTCGCTAAGGTGTACTTAGTCAAAGACGAGGCAGGTCAAACTCAGCGTCTGATTTTGCCCGTCAATGGTTCTGGCCTTTGGAGCATGATGTACGCATTCGTAGCGGTAGAACCCGACGGTAATACAGTTGCTGACATCGTTTACTACGAGCAAGGTGAAACACCAGGGCTAGGTGGTGAAGTTGAAAACCCGAAATGGCGCGCGCAGTGGGATGGCAAAAAGCTATTCAACGAGCAGGGCGAGCCAGCGATTCGCATCGTTAAAGGCGGCGCTCCTCAAGGTAGTGAGCACGGTATCGATGCATTGTCGGGTGCGACCCTAACCAGTAATGGTGTTCAGAACCAGTTTAACTTCTGGCTAAGTGACATGGGCTTTGGTCCATTCCTAGCAAAAGTTCGCGAGGGAGGCCTGATCGATGGCTGAAGCTAAAGAACTGAAGAAAAACCTTCTGTCACCGGTACTGGACAATAACCCGATTGCCTTACAGGTCCTCGGTGTTTGTTCGGCCTTGGCGGTGACCACACAGATGCAAACGGCATTTGTTATGACGTTGGCGGTGATGTTCGTAACGGCGATGTCAAATCTGTGTGTTTCTTTGATCCGTAACCACATTCCTAACAGCGTACGTATCATCGTTCAGATGGCGATCATCGCGTCGTTAGTTATCGTGGTTGACCAAGCATTGAAAGCGTTCGTGTACGACATTTCTAAGCAGCTGTCCGTATTCGTTGGTCTTATCATTACCAACTGTATCGTGATGGGTCGTGCTGAGGCGTATGCGATGAAGTCGTCGCCATTGCCATCATTTATTGACGGTATTGGTAACTCACTGGGCTACGGCTTTGTGCTGATGACAGTCGCGTTCTTCCGTGAGCTACTGGGCTCTGGCTCAGTGTTTGGTGTGTCTATTCTACCTGTGGTCAATGAAGGGGGTTGGTATCAGCCAAACGGTTTGATGCTTCTGGCCCCATCTGCATTCTTCCTCATCGGCTTTTTGATTTGGATTGTGCGTACCTTCAAACCTGAACAAGTTGAAGCGAAGGAGTAATAGCACATGGAACATTATTTGAGCCTGCTAGTGCGCTCTATCTTCATCGAGAACATGGCGCTGGCATTCTTCCTTGGTATGTGTACCTTTTTGGCCGTATCCAAGAAAGTAAAAACCGCATTTGGTCTGGGTGTGGCCGTGGTTGTGGTACTGACCATCTCAGTGCCGGTTAACAACTTGGTTTACAACTTGGTTCTGCGTGAAGACGCGCTGGTGAAAGGCGTCGATTTGAGTTTCTTGAACTTTGTTACCTTCATCGGCGTTATCGCGGCGTTGGTACAGATTCTTGAGATGGTACTCGACCGCTTCTTCCCGCCGCTTTACAACGCGCTGGGTATCTTTCTGCCGCTTATTACGGTGAACTGTGCCATCTTCGGTGGCGTATCATTCATGGTTCAGCGTGATTACAACTTCGCAGAGTCAGTGGTTTACGGCTTCGGTTCTGGGGTGGGCTGGATGCTAGCCATCGTCGCCCTAGCGGGTATCCGTGAGAAAATGAAATATTCAGACGTGCCGCCAGCACTGCGTGGTTTGGGGATCACCTTTATCACAGTTGGTTTGATGGCATTGGGCTTTATGTCTTTCTCTGGTGTGCAACTGTAAGCCGGGTAAACTGCGAGAAAAGGAATAGTCAATGGACATTATTCTTGGTGTAGTGATGTTTACTCTGATTGTACTGGCGCTGGTATTGGTGATTTTGTTCGCCAAGTCCAAGCTGGTACCAACCGGTGACGTCACAATTGATATCAATGACGATCCTGAAAAGGCGATCGTTACTCAGCCAGGCGGTAAACTGCTTGGTGCACTGGCCGGTGCTGGTGTGTTTGTTTCTTCTGCCTGTGGTGGTGGTGGTTCATGTGGCCAGTGCCGCGTAAAAATCAAAGAAGGTGGCGGTGATATTCTGCCAACCGAGCTTGATCACATCACCAAAGGTGAAGCACGTGAAGGTGAGCGTCTGTCATGTCAGGTTGCTGTAAAGCAAGACATGAAGATCGAATTGCCAGAAGAAATCTTTGGCGTGAAGAAGTGGGATTGTGAAGTTATTTCTAACGACAACAAAGCCACTTTCATCAAAGAGCTGAAGCTGCGCATTCCTGACGGTGAGTCTGTACCTTTCCGTGCAGGTGGTTATATTCAAATTGAAGCGCCACCGCACCACATTAAGTACTCAGACTTTGATATTCCTGAGGAATACCGTGAAGACTGGGAGAAGTTCAACTTGTTCCGCTATGAGTCAAAAGTGGATGAAGAAATCATCCGTGCTTACTCAATGGCGAACTACCCTGAAGAAGAAGGCATCATCATGCTGAACGTGCGTGTGGCAACGCCACCACCACGTAACCCTGATGTGCCACCGGGTCAAATGTCATCTTACATTTGGTCACTGAAGGCCGGTGATAAGTGTACGATCTCAGGACCGTTCGGTGAGTTCTTCGCGAAAGATACCGACGCTGAAATGGTCTTTATCGGCGGTGGTGCCGGTATGGCACCAATGCGCTCGCATATCTTTGACCAACTTAAACGTCTGAACTCAGATCGTAAGATCACCTTCTGGTACGGTGCACGTTCTAAGCGTGAAATGTTCTACGTTGAAGATTTCGATATGCTTCAAGAGCAGAACGATAACTTCAAGTGGTACTGCGCACTGTCAGACCCACTACCAGAAGATAACTGGGATGGTTACACAGGCTTTATCCATAACGTGCTTTATGAGAACTACCTCAAAGATCATGAAGCGCCAGAAGACTGTGAATACTACATGTGTGGTCCACCAATGATGAACGCAGCCGTTATCGGTATGCTGAAAGACTTAGGTGTTGAAGACGAAAACATCCTTCTGGATGACTTCGGCGGCTAAGATCACAACGTGTGACTTACCTTTTAATGGCTGGCCTTTGGGTCAGCCATTTTACGTATCAACCTCGCGTCGAAGGACACCCATATGAAGAAGTTTTGGTTAGGCTGTGTGGCAACGCTGACACTGCTCGTGGCTTTGGTCGGTTGTGAGCGTTCACCTGAGCTGGTCCATCTTAATGGCAGTACAATGGGCACGTATTACTCCATTAAGTACATTGCAACGGAAAACACGCCCGAGAAGGCGGTTATCCAAAAAGAAATCGATAAGCGTTTGGAGCTGGTCAATGACCAGATGTCGACGTATCGAGACGATTCGGAGCTGAGCCGTTTCAATCAACATCGTGCTGACTCTCCGGTTGAGGTATCTGACGCGACGGCGAAAGTGGTGAAAGAAGCGATGCGTCTTAACGCCTTCACCGATGGCGCGTTAGATGTCACGGTTGGACCGTTAGTGAATCTTTGGAGCTTTGGCCCTGAAAAACGACCAGAGAATATTCCGACCGACGAAGAAATCGCACAGCGAATGGCGATGACGGGGTTAGAGAGCCTGTCTTTATCGGGCAATCAGTTGACCAAAACCAATCCTGACCTTTATGTCGACTTGTCAACGATCGCCAAAGGATACGGCGTAGATGTGGTCGCTGAGTATTTGGCGTCACTTGGTCTCGATAACTATTTGGTTGAGATTGGTGGTGAGTTACAATTAAAAGGTGTGAACCAAGACGGCGTACCTTGGCGCATCGCGATTGAAAAGCCTAGTGCCGGCACACAGTCGGTGCAAGAGATTATTGAGCCTGGGGATATGGCGGTTGCCACGTCAGGGGATTATCGCAATTACTTTGAGCATGATGGGGTACGCTATTCGCACATCATTGATCCAGCAACAGGACGACCGATTCATCATCGCTTAGTGTCTGTCACTGTGTTGGATCCGTCTTGTATGACGGCGGATGGTTTGGCAACAGGCTTCATGGTACTTGGACCAGAGAAAGCCGTTGCATTGGCAAATCAAGCCAATATTCCTGCCTTTATGGTAGTGAAAACGGATGACGGTTTTAAAGAAATCGCATCTGAGGCGTTTAAGCCTTATTTAAAGCGTTAAATACGCAATAACGATAGTAGGTGAGCAATTATGTCAGTATTTCTTATCACCTTTGCTGTTTTTGTACTTGTGATTGCAGGGATGGCGATCGGCTACATCGTACAGCAAAAAACCATCAGTGGGAGCTGTGGTGGCCTAGGCGCAATCGGTATTGAAAAAGAATGCGACTGCCCAGAGCCGTGCGATGCACGTAAAAAGCGAGAAGCGCGTGCAGAGAAAACCCGTGAGTGGAAGAAAAACCAAATTATCTAGCCGAGACCTGACGCGATCAGGTGTACAGTAGATAGCCACCAGTGAGTCACTCTGTCTTATCTGGTGGCCATGCAGGATTGTCATGAAGAAAATCATCCATATCGACATGGATTGTTTCTATGCGGCAGTGGAGATGCGTGATAACCCTGCCTTACAACAGGTGCCTCTTGCGATTGGCGGGTCACCTGATGGGCGAGGGGTGATTGCAACCTGCAATTATCCCGCGCGTCGCTTTGGGATCCGTTCCGCGATGGCGACAGCTCAAGCACTTAAACTATGTCCCGGTCTGACGGTTATGCGTGGCAATATGGCCAAGTACCGCGCCGTTTCTCAGCAGCTTCATGCTATTTTTCATCGTTATACCGATATTATTGAGCCCCTCTCTCTTGATGAGGCTTACTTAGATGTTACAGATTGCGACAGTCATCAAGGCTCGGCAACCCGCATTGCAGAAGCGATTCGTCACACCATTCGCGACGAGCTATCATTAACCGCGTCGGCAGGCGTCGCGCCAATCAAGTTTCTCGCCAAAGTCGCCTCAGATATCAACAAACCGGATGGCTTATGCGTGATCACCCCTGACGAGGTCGACACCTTTGTGGCTGAACTCCCTTTGCAATGTATTCCGGGCGTAGGACGTGTCACCTTAACCAAGCTTCATGAACTGAATTTGTTTACCTGTAGAGATGTGCAGTGTAGCGATCATGGTGAACTGATCCAGCGGTTTGGTAAATTTGGGCAGGTACTATGGCAGCGAGCACACGGTATTGATCGACGTCCAGTGCAAGTGGAGCGGATACGTAAATCCGTTGGCGTAGAGCGCACTTTATCGCAAGATCTTGCGGCGCTGAATGATTGTTTACAGTGGCTAGATACTTTATACGAAGAGCTCCAACGGCGACTCGAAAAAGCCGATGCGAATGGGCGGATTTGTCGCCAAGGAGTCAAACTCAAATTCAACGACTTTCAAACCACGACGGTTGCACACCGCTGTGAGCGGTTAGATCGAGGGCTATTTGATACCTTGTTGCATGAAGCGTTTTATCGAGGCGAGGGTAGAGCGGTGCGGCTGATTGGTTTGTCGGTAGGGCTGGGGGACGACAATGACCCCCAGCTAAGTTTACTCGCTTAAGCGCGCTTTTCAGGAATCGCTTTTAAGATAGCGCGCATTTGTTGCCAATAGTGACCCACACTTTCAATGTTCACTTTCTCATCAGGTGAGTGAGGGAACTTAATCGTTGGACCAAACGAGATCATATCCATATCCGGATAAGGTTTTTTAAATAGACCGCATTCTAATCCCGCGTGGATCACCATGATATCAGGCTTACGCTGATAGATAGCTTCATAGGTATCGCGGAAAATATGCATGATTTCAGAGTCCGGATCAGGCTTCCACCCCGGGTATGCGCCGGAAAACTCGACGGTCACGTTTGCTAAACCGGCCAGTGAGCGCAGCATGCCTTGCACCATTTCTCGCCCTGAATCGATCAATGAGCGGATCAAAAACAATCCCGTAATAGTATGCTCATCGGTTTGGATAACACCTAAGTTCAGTGAGGTTTCTACCACACCCGGAACATCATCGCTCATCCGTATAACACCGTTTGGCGCCGCGTTTAAGGCCGCGAGTAGCCGAGATTGTACGGCACGGGTCAAAGGGTCGGCTTGATTGTCGGACGCATCGAGTACAACAGTGACGTTCTCCTCCAAGCGTCCCAACTCATCGTGAAGCAACTGGGCGTAGTTATCTATCGCCGCGGCTAATGCGTCTTTTTGCTCGACTGGCACGGCAATATCAGCAAAGGCTTCACGCGGGATGGCGTTACGCAGTGTGCCGCCTCGTAATGCAATCAGACTGACATCAACCTCACTGAGGTGATGGCTGAGCATGCGTGCAAGTAGCTTATTGGCATTGGCGCGACCCGTGTGAATATCCACCCCAGAGTGGCCGCCTTTAAGGCCTTTTATACCGACAGTAAAACGCGCAAAATTGTCGCCGATGGGATGACGCTCGACCGGAAAGTGCATGCTAGCATCGACGCCGCCCACACAGCCCATGTAGATTTCTCCTTCTTGTTCGGAGTCTGTGTTCAGTAACACTTCTCCTTCAAGCCAGCCTGCTTCTAGGCCAAATGCACCGTCCATCCCAGCTTCTTCGTTGGTGGTGAGCAACACTTCGAGCGGACCATGTTCAATGTCATCAGCCGCTAAGACGGCAAGGCAGGAGGCCATTCCAATACCGTTATCGGCGCCTAATGTCGTGCCATCCGCCGTGACCCACTCGCCATCGATATAAGGGCGAATCGGATCGGTGGTAAAGTCGTGCTCGGTGTGCTCGTTTTTCTGCGGCACCATATCAAGGTGGGCTTGTAGTACTACACCTTTGCGGTTTTCCATTCCCGGCGTCGCCGGTTTGCGGATAAAAATATTGCCAGTGGGATCTTGGCGAACCTCTAAACCTCGGCCTTTCGCCCAATCGACAATGAATGCTGCCAATTGTGCTTCGTGGTAAGAGGGATGTGGAATAGCACAAATCTGGTCAAAAAAAGCCCAAACAGGCTGGGGTGATAATTGGCTGATCTCAGACACGGTAGACTCCATTTTATTTTATTGTTGGCCTTTTAAACAGTAGGCCTTACTGAAATAGATGGACTTTACCAAGCATACCACTGTCGACTAGGTGGTGACAGTCGCAGGATCAAGGGAAGGAAAAACAGAGTGCATGCCGGATATCTAGGCGTTGTGGGCGTAATAAAACTACCAAATATGAACTTTTTGTGACTCTTGTCACTCTATTGCTTGTAATATAATTACGTGTGGGTTATTATTTAGACACTGATAACACAGGTTATCGATTGTTCATGGAGTGAACCCGAGTATTCGCCTCCAAGGAACCGAGACAAAA
This sequence comes from Salinivibrio sp. IB872, assembly GCF_001995345.1. NCBI lineage: Bacteria > Pseudomonadati > Pseudomonadota > Gammaproteobacteria > Vibrionales > Vibrionaceae > Salinivibrio > Salinivibrio sp. IB872. The sequence goes on from NZ_MUFO01000007.1 coordinate 39,106, forward strand.
TGTGAACAACATTAGGTTTAAACTTGAGAGAGGTAAAAACGATGGAAGGTATGGTATCTAACTACTACTGGAACCAACAGTCAGTGTATACCAAAGGATTTACGTATCCGGCGCCGTTCGGGTACCGCAAGTAAGTTTTACGATTCCCCCGCTCTTACAGAGACATTTCTGATCCAGAAGCAAACGCTTTAGTTCTGGCGCCACACAATGTTGTGGCGTTTTTTTTATGGGTGGTATGTCAGGTGCCTGATAAGCCAGTCATGATAGACAATCTTGTTAGCAACCATCACGAGAGCCATGACATTCCGATCAATTCATGCGGTTTCGCGCTGGAAATTTCCTTCATCGATCGGTAAGATTTGCGCCAATTTTTGACACGCAAACGTTTTCCTTTTGCATCTTATGATGCGCCACCTTTTATTCGGGATACCAACGATGTTAGAGCGTTTATTTAAACTCAGCGATCATGGCACGGATCTTCGCACCGAAGTTATTGCCGGTGTGACCACCTTCCTTACCATGGCCTACATCATTTTCGTGAACCCATCTATTTTGGCTGAAGCTGGAATGGACAAGGGCGCCGTATTTGTTGCCACCTGTTTGGCTGCTGCCGTCGGCTGTTTTGTGATGGGAATTGTCGCCAACTATCCGGTCGCTCAAGCGCCGGGTATGGGCCTGAACGCTTTCTTCACCTACACAGTGGTGCTGCAAATGGGCCACTCGTGGCAGGTTGCGCTGGCTGCGGTGTTTATTTCGGGCTTGTGTTTTATTCTACTCAGTGTGTTGAAAATTCGTGAGTGGATTATCAACTCGATTCCTATGTCACTGCGCACCGGTATCTCGGCGGGTATCGGCTTGTTCTTAGCGCTCATCGCACTGCAAAATGCGGGGATCGTCGTGGATCACCCGGCAACCCTTGTCGCACTGGGTGATGTGACGGCATTTGCCCCGGCGATGGCAGCACTCGGCTTTTTCCTCACTATCGGTTTGGTGCATCGTGGCCTAAAAGGGGCGGTCATGATTGCGATTTTAGTGGTCACCGTGATTGGTATTGTCGCGGGGGATGTCCCCTACCACGGCGTGATGTCTGCGCCACCAAGCCTCGCGCCGACCTTTATGCAGCTTGATTTTGCCGGAGCCCTTGAAGTTGGTCTGGTGTCTATCGTGTTCGCATTTTTGTTTGTTGACCTCTTTGATACCGCAGGAACCTTAGTGGGTGTGGCACAGCGCGCGGAACTTTTGGACAAAGATGGTAAACTGCCGCGTTTAAATCGTGCATTACTGGCAGACAGTACCGCGACATCGGTCGGGGCGCTTTTAGGCACGTCGAATACAACCTCATATATTGAAAGTGTGTCAGGGGTAGCAGCGGGTGGCCGTACAGGACTCACTGCTGTTGTTGTAGGGATCTTATTCTTGCTTGCGCTATTTTTTGCGCCGCTAGCAGGTATGGTCCCAGCGTACGCAACAGCTGGCGCTCTCTTTTATGTTGCGATTTTGATGATGTCAGGTCTTGTAGGGATTAACTGGCGAGATTTGACCGAAGCCGCACCGGTGGTCGTGGTGTGCTTGCTGATGCCGCTCACTTACTCGATTGCGAGCGGGATTGGCCTTGGCTTTATTGCGTTTTGTGCCGTAAAAACCTTTGCGGGCAAAGGGCGTGAGGTCCCTGTCAGTATCTGGATCTTGGCTGGATTGTTCTTACTCAAGTTCGTTTTCTTGGTGTAAAACAGCCGCCCACATTGACGTTATAACAAGGCGAGAAACGCCACGAGGTTTTCATCATGAGTAACAAGTTCATCATCACCTGGGACAACATGCAGATGTACACACGCCAATTGGCGGAGAGGCTGCTGCCCGCTGACCAGTGGCAGGGAATTATTGCTGTGAGTCGCGGTGGCTTGGTGCCTGCCGCCATTCTGGCCCGTGAGCTAGGCATTCGCTATGTCGATACGGTGTGTATCTCGAGCTACGATCATGATCATCAGCGCGATATGCGTGTCGTGAAACAAGCACCTGGGGATGGTGAAGGCTTTATTGTGGTGGACGACTTGGTTGATACAGGCGGAACCGCAGAAATGGTGCGCCAACTCTATCCCAAAGCACGCTTTGTGACTGTAAGCGCCAAACCGGCGGGTAAGCATCTTGTTGACGATTATATCGTCGATATTGCGCAAGACACATGGATTGAGCAGCCGTGGGATATGGCGGTGAGCTATGTGGATCCGATTGCCAAATAATAGCCAGCAAGGTTATTGATAATCTGCTGTCAACAAAACGTCGCACACAGTTGCGGCGTTTTTTGGTTTCTAGGGACGCGATTGACTGAAAATCATGGCCTTGCTGTGAGTATGGTTTACACTAGGAGCGTCATAAACTGAACGCTCGGGAGTGAACGTGTCGGAAAGCGAATCTCAAAATTTGTCGGTCAAGCTGTTTGCCAAACACAGACATGCCAAAGAAACGTCGACATTGTTTGGCGCTATCCAGCAAATCGATCAAGCGAGTTATTCGGCGTTTGATGGAGATAGTGAGCGCAGCTGGTATCGAATGCGGCGTCGTGGACAATGGACGTGGCAAGGAGTAGATCCGATAGAGATGGAGGCCATTTTTGCCCGTATTGCTCATTCGGATAATTCACGCTCCGTCGACAGTCTGCTGGATACGGTAGAAGGCTACCGCTCGGGAAATTGGAACTACGAGTGGACAGCAGTGGGCATGCAGCACCAAAAGCGCGCCCAAGCGCTGGCAGACAAAGGAGAGCATCAAGCAGCGAGTCAGCAATGGTTGCAAGCCTGTACCTATTTCGGTATCGCGGCGTATCCTCACCTCAAAGGCGATACGCTCGCTTTGCAATCGGAAACGCTGGCCTACAAAGCCTTTGAGCATGCCATGGATAAACTTCCCTTCACGGTTAAAACCGTAGAAACAACGCTCGATGGCAAATCGCTAAAAGGTTACCTGTATCTGCCAAGAACCGATGCGACTCTGCCGGTGGTTATTCTCAGTGGCAGCTTAGACAGTTTGCAAACCGATTTATGGCGGGTATTCGTCGATTACTTTGCTCCCGCAGATATCGCGGTATTGACCTTAGATATGCCCTCAGTGGGGCACAGCAGTCATTGGCATCTCAATGAAGATACCAGCCGCTTACATCGTGCCATGTTAGATAAACTGGCGGAGGTACCTTGGGTGGATCACCACCGCGTGGGCACCATGGGGATCCGGTTTGGCGCCAATCCGGCGGTTCGGTTAGCCTTTCTTGAACCACATAGAGTCAAAGCGAGTGCGGCGCTGGGAGGCATCGTGCATTCGCTATTAACCAATGCACCAATGATGAAAAAAATGCCACCCATGTACCTCGATACACTAGGGTCACGGCTCGGTCGCCATATTCCTATCGACACGCTTCGGACACGCTTGCAGGCGTGGTCACTCAAAAATCAAGGCTTACTCACCGGACGGCGCACCGATGTGCCCATTTTAGCCTTGAGCTTAAAAGATGATCCGGTTTGTCCAGAATCCGACAATAAACTGATTGCGACCTATAGTCGTGGTGGTAAAGCGGTGACATTGCCGAATACGCCTTTGCATGACGGCTATCATCGTGCGTTGTGTGAGACCGTCTCTTGGTTTGCCAATATTTTGTAACTAAGATGGCGAAGGTGTGATCGAGTGCGGAAAGCGGGGGATTGGCGTTCACCTGACCGATAACGTCATGATATACCTTGAGCTTAGGTAGATAGAGTGCCACTGGAGGACACCATGACCCAAACGCTTCCGCTTTCTCATGGACGGTTAAAAWCACGTTTTACTGCGCTGGGCCCGTATTTTCGTGATGGGCAATCTGATGAACAAAGCTATTTTTTCGATAGCTTGTCTGTCTGCGTCGATGCGAAAAAGGAGCCCGACGCGCGCGAATTCTGGGGCTGGTGGCTAGTGCTTACCCCAGAAGACGATGGGTTCCGTTATCACTACGGTTATGGCCTCTATGACGAGCACGGGGAATGGTTAGCAAAAGCCGTCCCTGCCAAACAGCGCGCTGAGGTTGAGAAAACCCTTGATAGTTTCTACACCAAATTATGCCAATTGGTGGTCGATGAACTATCGCTTTCCCTTTCCCCAAGTCAAAAACTGACCGAGCCTGAACTCGCCCTTTCTAACTAAAACGTGATTTGCCTGATTTCAGTCCTTGTTAAATGGGCATGGGATTGATAAAAGAGACATCTATCTTTTAGTCAATCAGGCAATCATGACAGTTCAAGACGCGCTTCGAGACGGGGACATTGCAGCCACCGTCTCTTCTCAAACCATCGTTGTAAAATTAGGCACCAGTGTGCTGACTGGCGGTTCGCAACGCCTTGACCAAGCCCACATGGTTGAGTTGGTTCGTCAGTGCGCGCGCCTGCGCCAACAAGGCCATCAAGTGATCATTGTCTCTTCGGGAGCGATTGCTGCTGGGCGAGAGCACCTTGATTATCCGGTATTGGCTGACACGGTCGCCAATAAGCAGATGCTCGCAGCCGTCGGGCAGTGCCGTTTAATTCAAACCTGGGAGCATCTTTTCAGTCTTTATGGCTTTCAAGTCGGACAGATGCTGCTGACCCGCGCTGATTTGGATCACCGCGAGCGCTTTCTCAATGCGCGAGACATGCTCCATGCTTTACTCGACAACGGCATCATTCCCATTGTGAATGAAAATGATGCGGTGGCGACATCTGAGATCAAAGTCGGTGATAACGACAACCTCTCTGCGCTGGTGGCAATTTTAGCTAACGCAGACAAATTATTGCTGCTTACCGATCAACCCGGACTCTTTACGGCGGATCCGAGAACGCAACCCGATGCCGAGCTTATTCGGGAAGTCCATACGATTGATGAAACCTTACGCAAATTAGCGGGAGGCAGTGTCACAGGTCTTGGCACCGGTGGCATGGCAACGAAACTGCAGGCTGCAGATATTGGGCGACGTGCGGGCATAGAAGTCACGATTGCCGCTGGCAGCAAGCCTGAAGTGATCCAAAACGTGGTCGCCGGTAACAGTGCAGGCACTCGATTCTTGCCGCTAGAAAGCCCATTAGAGAGCCGTAAACGCTGGATTCTAGCCGGACCACCTCCTGCGGGAGATATTACCATTGATACCGGAGCGGTGACGGCAGTGACGCAAAAAGGTAGCAGCTTGCTGAGTAAAGGCATCGTACGCGTCAAAGGTGACTTTGCGCGTGGCGAAGTCGCACGCATTTACTCTGTAGAGGGGCAATGCCTTGCGCGCGGTATTTGCCGTTATTCCGCGGCCGATCTTCGCCGTATTGCAGGTGCACATAGCCAACAAATCGCAGATATTTTAGGCTATGAGTATGGACCGGTAGCCATACACCGAGACGACCTTGTCGTTATTGGCGATTAATAAAAGAGATGCACACAACATGAGTTTACAAATGATGGGGAAAGCGGCCAAAGAGGCGGCTTACCAACTCGCGACAACTTCCACCACGAAAAAAAATCGCGCGCTGACCTTCATTGCGGACGAACTAGAGGCGCAACAAGCGAGTATTTTAGCGGCTAACCAAACGGACTTAGAAGCCGCACGCGCGGCGGGTATGAGCGAAGCGTTGATCGACCGCTTAGCACTCACGCCAGCACGTTTATCGGCGATTGCTGCAGATGTGCGTAATGTGGTGTCGTTGCCCGATCCGGTTGGGCAAGAGTTTGACCATAAAGTGCTCGAAAATGGCCTTTCGTTATCGAAGCGCCGTGAGCCACTGGGTGTTGTCGGTGTGATTTATGAAGCACGCCCTAACGTCACCATCGATATTGCCGCACTGTGCCTAAAAACGGGCAATGCCAGTATTTTACGTGGTGGTAAAGAAACCTTTGCGACCAACCAAGTGTTGGTCACTGTGATTCAATCTGCACTGAGCAAGGCTGAGCTACCGCAATCAGCGGTGCAATACATCGACAAGCCTGACCGAGAATTGGTCGCAGAGCTGCTGACCATGGACGAGTACGTGGATATGATTATTCCGCGTGGCGGTGCTAGTTTGCATAAAATGTGTAAGCAAAACAGCACGATTCCGGTGATTATTGGTGGCTTTGGGATTAGCCATTTATATGTGGATCAAAGTGCCGATCTTGAACGCGCACCGGATGTGATTATTAATGCGAAGACGGATCGTCCATCCGCTTGTAACGCTTTGGATACGTTATTGGTTCACAAGCAAGTCGCAGCACAGTTGTTTACACGCCTGATCCCAGCGCTTAACGCACAGAAACTGAAGGTTGTCGCAGCGAATAGTGCCTTGCCCTACCTTGACGGTGTCGCACAGCTTCGTGAAGCCGCTGAGGGAGACTTTGATACTGAATGGTTGGGCCCAACGCTCGGTGTTGCTGTGGTTGACGATGTGCACGACGCGCTCGGTCATATGCGCGAACACAATGCGAGCCATTCAGATACGATTCTGACTAATGATATTGATGCTGCCGAAGCCTTTATCAATGGTGCGGGCTCGGCTGCAGTCTATGTCAATGCTTCAACCCGTTTTACTGACGGTGCCCAGTTTGGTTTAGGCGCGGAAGTGGCCGTTTCAACGCAAAAGCTGCATGCGCGCGGCCCGATGGGACTCGAAGAGCTGACTACGTATAAGTGGGTCGGCAAAGCAGATTACCTGACACGTCAATAACCTAAGCATACAAACGCAAGTTATATGCAAAACGTAAAAAAGCCGCGCGAGCGCGGCTTTTTTGTATCGTCAGCATAGAGACTTATTTAATCTCGACACCTTTGGCTTGCAAATCAGCATGGTATGAAGAGCGGACAAAGGGACCACATGCAGCATGGGTAAAGCCAAGATCCAGCGCGATAGCTTTTAGCTCATCAAACTCTTCGGGCGGCACATAACGTTCAACCGGAAGGTGATGGCGGCTTGGCGCAAGGTATTGACCTAATGTCAGCATGGTGACACCGTGGGCACGTAGGTCTTTCAGAACCTCAATGATCTCTTCCTTGGTTTCGCCCAAGCCCATCATGAGTCCAGACTTAGTAGGAACATCTGGGTGCATGTCTTTGAACTTTTTCAGCAGATCCAGTGACCACTGATAGTTGGCACCGGGGCGCGCTTTACGATACAAGCGAGGCGCTGTTTCTAAGTTATGGTTAAACACATCCGGTGGATTGTCACGCAGGATATCTAGGGCGCGATCCATTCGGCCTCGGAAGTCAGGTACCAAGGTTTCGATTTTGATCTCTGGGTTGAGCGCACGGATCTCACGGGTACAGTCGGCAAAATGCTGTGCCCCGCCATCGCGAAGGTCATCGCGGTCAACTGAGGTGATCACGACATAACGAAGCTTCATGTCTTTAATAGTTTGCGCCAGATGCTTGGGTTCGTCCGCATCAGGGGCAACCGGACGGCCATGGGCGACGTCGCAAAATGGGCAACGACGGGTACAAATCGCACCCAAAATCATGAAAGTGGCGGTACCGTGGCTAAAGCACTCTGCCAAGTTTGGACAGGAGGCCTCTTCACACACAGAGTGAAGGTTGTTTTTGCGCATCGCATCTTTAATTTCTTTGATGCGAGAGGTTTCGGCAGGGAGCTTGATCTTCATCCAATCAGGCTTGCGCAGCACTTCTTTTTGCTCGGTCGGCATATTTTTGACCGGGATAAGCGCCATCTTTTCGGCATCGCGGTACTTAACGCCGCGTTCCATCTGAATCGGTTTGCTCATAAATCGCTGCTTTCCGTTGTAACCTCAACCTGAGTATATCCCAGTTGTTGAGTTAAAGTGTCTACTAGCACAGGTTGGACGTCTGTTAGGGTTGCGCCTTCAACCTGATCACTCAGTTGCGTCATCGCCATCCCCGCATACCCACAGGGGTTAATGCGCTGAAATGGAGATAAATCCATATTGATGTTGAGTGCCAGTCCATGGAATGAGCACCCGCGACGAATACGGAGCCCAAGGGAACAGATTTTTGCGCTATCCACATACACACCGGGCGCATCGGGACGCGCGTAGGCGGTTACGCCATAATGGGCGAGGGTAGCGACAACGAGATTTTCAATATGGCTAACCAGTTCTCGAACGCCGACTTTTTTACGTTTTAAATCAATTAAAAAGTAAACGACTAACTGACCGGGACCGTGATAGGTCACTTGTCCCCCTCGATCTGATTGTACGACGGGGATGTCTCCAGGGACCAAAACGTGTTCCGGTTTACCCGCTTGACCTTGGGTGAAGACGGGATCATGTTCGACCAACCAGACTTCGTCACAAGTATGTGCATCACGGCTATCCGTGAAGTCACGCATCTGCTGCCAGGTTTGCGGATAAGGTCGGCGGCCCAGATATCTAACAACTAGTTGGTGCTGCAAACCGATTACCCATATTGTTATCTGTGGGGGTATTATAGAGGTTGGCGGCGCGATTAAAAGCCGCCAGCCGTGTGGGTATTCTGATTAAAGAACCATACGAACGATTTCGATCTCGCCAAGTTCTTTATACAAGGTTTCTACTTGCTCGATAGAGGTGGCAGTAATGGTCACCGATACCGAGTGATAGTTACCTTTTGCGCTAGGTTTCACCTTTGGGCTGTAGTCGCCTGGCGCATGTTGCTGGATCACACCTAGAACAAGGTCCGGCAGTTCAGGCTTAGCATGGCCCATAACCTTGTACGTAAACTGACAAGGAAACTCCAGCAAGTCTTTTAGTTTTGGTTGCTCTTGCATGTTAACTCCCAATGGGCAGGCCGAGAACGGCATACCTATGTGCGATGGATCACGATTAACGCGAAATACTAATCTGCTCTGGGACAGAAAACAAGCCGCCCACCAAGTTGGTGGGCGGGAATGGGACTAAATGGTAAGCGGCTTAGCCCAGTAAGTTTTGAAACATCATAACAATGTAATCAATTAACCGGCTGAATAATCCGCCTTTTTCGACGTCGTTCAACGCAACCAGAGGGTATTCGGCAACATCCTCGCCATCCACTTGATAGAACAGCTTGCCTACTACATCCCCTTTGCTGATCGGTGCTTCAAGGTTTTTTTCCAGCACGAAGCTCGCTTTTAGATCTTGTGCTTTGCCGCGAGGAAGTGTGACGTAGGTATCTTCGGTCACCCCGAGTGACACTTCATCGGTATCCCCCATCCACACTTTTTCAGTCACAAAGGTTTCATTTGCTTTGTGTGGGGCGACGGTTTCGAAGAAACGGAAGCCATAGTTCAATAGCTTTTTACTTTCAGCTTTACGTGCGTTAGCACTTTTGGTGCCCATCACGACAGCAATCAAACGCATCTCGCCTTCAGTGGCTGAGCTCACCAAGTTATAGCCGGCACCATCGGTATGGCCCGTCTTGATACCGTCAACGTTAAGGCTCTTGTCCCACAATAGGCCATTGCGGTTGTATTGGGTAATCCCGTTGTAGGTAAACGCTTTCTCTTTGTAAATGCGGTATTCCGCTGGCACATCACGGATCAGCGCCTGCGCCAGTAACGCCATGTCATAAGGGGTAGTGTAAAGATCTTTAGAGTCGAGGCCATGCACATTCGAGAAATGCGTGCTGTCCATGCCCAGTGTTTCACCCCAACGGTTCATCAGATCCACAAACGCATCTTCAGAGCCCGCGACATGCTCCGCCATCGCGACACAGGCATCGTTGCCTGATTGAATGATAATGCCTCGGTTAAGGTCGGCTGCTTTCACCGTGGTCCCGACTTCGATGAACATCTTGGATGAACCTGGGAAGTTTTTCGCCCACGCATTTTCGCTGATCACCACGTCATCATCCATGGAGATGTTACCGCGCTCAACCTCTTGGCCAATCACATAACTGGTCATCATCTTGGTGAGGCTGGCCGGGTTAAGGCGTTTGTAGGCATTATTTTCGGCAAGGACTTCACCGGAGTGGTAGTCCATAAGCACGTAGCCCTTGGCGGCAATTTGTGGAGCATCGGGTACAACAGCGGGCGCAGCTTGGGCCGTCACTGATACGAAAAGCGCAGCAGATAGCAATGTACGCATGCGGGAAACGGATTTTTTCATCATTTTTAGTACTTTTGTCGGTTATCGATGTCGATACTGTAAGCTCACTATACCAAATTGGGCACAGAGAGACAGGCTCGATTCCTTTAACTCACTGATTGTTTGTTTTAGCACTTGTGACAGATGTGTCGTCATTAACAAGTGCTTCGGTGACGATAAAAGCGCCCGGCAGTTGATGCTGTTTAGCAACTTGCATCGCTTGCTGAGCTTGGCCACGGTCGTAAAACGGACCAAAACGCACACGGTACACTTGGTCGCGGCGAGCAATGTGGGTAGGTAGACCGTGTGCTTTCGCTAATTGTTCCGCACTTTGGCTGGCTTTTAAGCCATCGGACAATGCAAGCAACTGGACATAGTACGCATGGTGGCGGGCCGAATGCCACTCATCTTGCGCGGGTTTCTCTGGAGAGATTAAACGAAGTGCGACTGGTGCGGTACCTGTTTGCAAAACACCGAGCTTTTTTGCAGCCGCATAGCTGAGATCAATCAGGCGTTCGTTATGGAAAGGGCCGCGATCGTTGACGCGTACAATCGCTTTTTTACCGTTATTTTGATTGGTGACTTCGACKTAGCTCGGCAAAGGCAAGGTTTTGTGCGCCGCAGACATGGAATACATGTCATACACTTCGCCATTAGAGGTTTTATGGCCGTGGAATTTTTGGCCGTACCAAGAGGCAATACCCGCCTCTTGGTAACCGCGAGGCTCACGGAGTATTTCGTAGCGTTGACCATTTAAGGTGTAGTCTTTGTTGCCAGCTAAGCTATAAGGCTCATACCTTGGCTGGGCATCATCAGTGTGCACCTGCTCAGGAAGGCGCTCGGGTGCTTGGTCGTCAGCCATTTGATATCGGCCCTGTTGCGTACTGCACGCGCTCAGGAGCATGGCGAAAAGAATTACAATCGCTCGCATGTTTATTAAGCCCTAGATAGCATTTTTCGATGAGTATGAATGGACATGAGAATGCCAAAACCAGCCATCAAGGTCACCATAGAGGTACCGCCATAGCTGATCAGAGGTAAGGGTACCCCAACCACAGGCAAAATGCCGCTGACCATACCAATATTGACAAAAACATAAACAAAAAAGCTGAGTACGATACTACCGGCCATCATACGGCCGAATGCAGTTTGGGCACGGCTCGCCAACATGAGCCCACGACCAATCAAAAACAGGTATAAGGCGAGCAGGGCGCATACGCCAATTAATCCCCATTCTTCGGCAATGACCGCAAAGATAAAGTCGGTATGGCGCTCAGGGAGAAACTCGAGCTGCGATTGTGTGCCATGCAACCAGCCTTTTCCGGCCAGCCCTCCGGAACCAATTGCAATTTTAGACTGAATAATATGATAGCCCGCCCCCAATGGGTCAGACTCAGGATTAAAGAGCGTGAGCACGCGGGTGCGCTGATAGTCGTGCATTAAGAAAAACCACAGCACAGGAATAAACCCTGCGATAGCAACGACAGCGGCGGTAATCAGCTTCCAACTGATCCCCGCGAGAAAGAGTACGAAGACGCCTGACGCGGCAATAAGAATAGAGGTGCCCAAGTCGGGTTGCTTCGCGATCATAATGGTGGGCATAAACAACAAAAAGAGCGCGATCAGCAAGGTTGTAAACTTCGGCGGGAGCGGATCCTTGCCGATAAAACGGGCCAGCATGAGCGGCACCGCCAGTTTGATTATCTCGGAAGGCTGAAAGGTGACCACGCCAAGGTCAAGCCAACGCTGGGCTCCTTTTGCTGTCTCCCCCACCAATAAGACCGCCGCCAGTAGGGCCACACCAATCACATATAAATACGGTGACCAAAACTCATAATGACGCGGGGGCACTTGCGCCAGCGCAAACATCACCGACAGGGCTAGCAGCATCCGAACTGCTTGACGCTCCATCATCGCCATACTTTGGCCACTGGCGCTGTACATAACCACAAGACCAAAGCCCATCAGTAATAGAATGCCAATGAGCAAGGGCAAGTCGAGGTGTAAGCGATCGAATAACGAGCGCTTACTGCTTACTTGGGCTAAGGAACTCATTGTTTTGCCTCTTTGTTCTCTTCAGCGTCTTTTTCAATCAAGATATGATCAAAAATACGACGGGCGATGGGCGCCCCGTTGCTTGACCCGCCTCCGGCGTTTTCTAATACCATAGAAACTGCCACCTTGGGATGTTCAAAGGGGGCAAAGCCAATGTAAAGCGCATGATCGCGTAAGTGCTCAGCAATCTCGTCGGCGTTGTATTCTTCATCTTCGCCCAAACCGAACACTTGCGCGGTACCGGATTTCCCGCCAGAGACATACTTTGCGGTACGGAACGAGCGTCTTGCGGTGCCTTTACGACCGTGATTAACCAATCGCATCCCTTCAAGGGCGACGTCCCAATACTTATCGCTCACCCCTTTTATGGGTGGGTAAGGTTCAGGCGTTGGTTTATGCATGCCTTGTTCATCGCGCGATAGCATCAATAATTTAGGCGCTCTGACTTCGCCGCGGTTCAATACCACGGTCAGTGCCTTGACCATTTGCATTGGGGTTGCAGTCCAATAGCCCTGACCAATGCCGACAGGAATAGTGTCACCTTTGTACCAAGGTTGGCGGTGGCGGCTCATTTTCCACTCTCGGTTAGGCATATTGGCACTGCTTTCTTCTTGGATATCTATGCCAGTGTATTGGCCAAAGCCGAACTTCTCCATCCACAAAGAGATTTTATCAATACCCATGTCATAGGCGATTTGATAAAAGAAGGTGTCTACCGACTCTTCAATCGACTGGACGATATTTACGCGGCCATGCCCCCATGGAAGCCAGTCGCGGAAAGGGCGAGTGTTAGAGTTGGGGATCCGCCAATAACCGGGGTCGTTACGGGTCGTCTTGGTGGTAATAATCCCTTCTTCCAGTGCCGCGACGGCAATAAAGGGCTTCACCGTCGACGCCGGCGGATAGATGCCTAATGTCGCACGGTTTACCAATGGCCTGTCTCTGTCATTGAGCAGGGCACTGTATTGGGTGCTGGAAATGCCGTGAACAAAAAGGTTCGGGTCATAGCTTGGGGTCGATACCATGGCTAAAACGCCAGATGTTTTCGGATCGAGCACAACTACAGCGCCACGGCGATCGCCTAGGATGCCACGGATATAAAGTTGTAAATCAATGTCGAGATTGAGGATCAAATCCTTACCCGGCACGGGTGGCACATATTTTAGGGTGCGGATGATTCGGCCTCGGCTATTCACCTCGACTTCTTGATAGCCCGCTTTACCATGCAACACGGGCTCGTAATATTTTTCTATGCCGAGTTTGCCGATGTCACGCGTCGCGCGATAGTTATTAAGCACATCTTTTTGACGCAGTTTGGCAATATCACGGTCGTTGATTTTTGCGACGTAACCGAGCACATGGGTCAGCGCATCGCCGTAAGGGTAGTGGCGTTTTAGATACGCCTTGATTTCCACCCCAGAAAACTGGTGCTGGTGGGCGGAAAAGATGGCGACCTCTTTATCGGTTAACTGGGTCTTTAGCGGTACCGCGTTAAAGCGACGCGAACGTCTGCGTTCTTTTTGGAAGTTGTCGATATCACTGTCAGACAGCGACAGTAATGACTGTAAGCGCGCCAAGGTGGCGGGCATATCATCGACTTGCTCAGGGGTGATTTCGAGATGATATACCGGACGGTTTTCTGCGAGCAATTTGCCGTTGCGATCATAGATAAGACCGCGGTTGGGCGCGACAGGCACCACTTTAATGCGGTTATCATTTGATCGCGTTTGATAATCTTGGTGCTCAACCACCTGAATGTGGTAGAGGTTGGTCAGCAAGATCCCGACTAAGGCAATAATCCCGACGAAGCAGACAATCGCTCGGCGGACAAACAGCGCCGCTTCGGCGCTATGGTCGCGAATTTGACTTCGTTGGCGCTTCATCCGTGATTATTCTCGATGGTAAGGATGGTTAGTCGTTAAGCTCCACGCGCGATATAGGCTCTCAGCCATGACAATACGTACCAGCGGATGGGGCAGTGTCAGTGGCGATAAAGACCAACTTTGTTCCGCAGCGGCCTTACATTCTGGTGCCAATCCCTCTGGCCCGCCAATTAAGATCGCCACGTCACGAGCATCAAGCTTCCATTTCTCTAACTGTTCAGCCAATTGCGGGGTATCCCATGGTTTACCGGGAATGTCGAGTGTCACGATACGGCTACCGCGGTTGACCGCGGCTAACATAGCTTCGCCTTCCTTTTGCAGAATGCGGGCAATGTCGGCGTTTTTGCCCCGTTTTCCCGCGGGGATCTCAATCAGCTCTAACGGCATATCTTTGGGAAAACGGCGCTGGTACTCGGCGAAGCCTTGCTCAACCCATTTCGGCATTTTATTACCGACGGCAATCAACTGAATCTTCATCAATTAGTTCCAGAGCTTTTCCAGTTGATAGAGCTGGCGCTGTTCTTCTTGCATTACATGCACCATCACATCGCCCAAATCGACCACGACCCACTCGCTGTCGTCTTGGCCTTCCATGCCCATCGCGCCGATATTGATAGCTTGGGCTTCGTCACGCACATGCTCTGCAATTGAAGCGACATGGCGACGGGAGTTACCGGTGCACAGCACCATAAAATCGGTAATGGAAGATTTGTCACGGACATCCAGTGTCACAATGTCACTGGCTTTCATATCATCGACCTTATCGGCCACAAACTGTTGTAACTCGGTAGCTTGCAAAAGAGACCTCTATGGTTACCGTTTGGATTACTGGCAAGCGAGTATATCACTCACTTGCCATTTGGACACATTAGCGCGGCTGAGGTTCAGGCGTTTGGCACATGAGTGCGCAAAAATAGTGCAATTCAGGCCAAGGATCGCGGCTGTAATCGGTTTTTAGACCGATTTCGAGCTGAGCCAGTTGCCGCAAAAGCTGAGTCAGACGCGGTCGCGTTAAGCGATTCAGCGCGGCAATCATCATTGGTCGGCGTGTTTGCCAGATCCTCAGTTGGTCGAATATTTTGTTTAATGGTCGCCCTTGTTGGCCTTGCTCATGAATCACATAAAGCTGCTTGAGCTCTTTTTGGATCAATCGTAGCAATAAGGTAGGCTCGTTTCCTTCTGCATAGAGCTGCTCCAAAATACGCTGCGCGCGCTGCGCTTTTCCTTCTAATAACGCATCGGTAAGTTGGAAAGGCGTAAAGTGATGATGGCGCGACAGGGCGCTTTCAATGCGAGGGAGCGTTAAGGCGCCGTCCGGATAGAGCAACTGCAGTATGTGCAGGCTTTGCACCAACGCCAGTAAGTTGCCTTCATGCCATTGCGCTAATAACTGCAATGCCGGTTGATCCGGTTTAAGCCCCAGCCCTTGACAGCGCTGCTCGATAAAACGCGGCAGCTGGCGGGCATCGGGTGTGTTACACACCACATAGAGCCCATGCTGAGACAAGGCGGTGAACCACTTGGCAGACTCTTGCTTTTTATTTAAACGCTCGCCTTGCACCAGCAATAAAATATCAGGATTAAGCCATTGCGCGATGTCAGCCAATTGCTTGGCTTGTGTGGTGTTAAGGCCGTTTTCTGGGCAGGTGATTTCGATAATCTGGCGTGAAGAAAACAAACTCAGCGCTTGGCAACAATCAATCACCTCCTGCCAATTGAGCTGAGCATCAATGATAAAGCGATGATGCTCTTCAAACCCTTGCTCTCGAGCGGAGCGACAAATTGCATCGCGTGATTCGAGTTTAAGCAGAGGATCAGAGCCAAACACGAGATAGGTTTGGCGCAGTGGCTGCTTGAGCTGCTGCGCCAATTGTTCTGGATAGGTTCTCATCATTGCGCGGTATCAGTCTCAGTCTGACGCGTTTCAATAATGATTTCTGGCTTGGTTGGACGCTCACCTTGTTCAAGCTGTTCCAACGCTGCTTGTTCAGCCTCACGGCGCTCAAACTCGGCAATATCACCTTTAAGCTGAGAGAGTTGACGCATGATTTGGCGTGTTGCTTCGGTCCGCATCTCCGCAACCAGCTTGTCTTGCTCGACCGATTTAGCCAATGCAGTCAGCGGGTTATCGAGAAAGTTACGACTTAGCGTGGTTGAAAAAGTATAACTGCCTTTTTGCGGCACAGTCACCCGGTAGCGAGCGACGTAGCGGAACTCTTTCTCTGCGACACGGCTGTTTTGGTAAAGCGATAGAGTTTGTTCGCTATTGCTTTCGCCAAGCAGGTGAATATTGGTCACTGTATTGGCTGGTGCAACCAGTTCAACCTTATGTTGATTGAGTTGATTGCGCAGCTGGCGAGTGAGCTCACCGTAGGGGTCGACGCTGGTTAACGACACTTGCGTGACCTCGTCCGGTAAGTTGTAGCTGTCACGTAAGGCAAACCCGCAAGAGGCGGTGGTCAAAGCGACCACCGCAACAAGCAGGAAGCGAAACACAGGTTTAAACAGGGTCACGCTACTGCTCCTTGTTTAGTTAGCAACAATGTTAACCAGTTTACCTGGTACATAGATGACTTTGCGCACGGTTTTCCCGTCAGTAAACTTAACCACATTTTCATCAGCCATCGCTTGTGCTTCAACCGCATCTTTTTCGGCGTCAGCGGCAACGGTGATTTTGGCACGCAGTTTTCCGTTAACTTGGACGATGATGAGCTTTTCATCTTCAACCATGGCGTCTTGGTCAGCCTGTGGCCATTGGGCGTCATCAATGTGCTGTTCACCCAGCGCTTCCCACAGCGTAAAGCTGATGTGTGGGGTGATTGGGTAGAGCATCACAACAATCGCTTTCAGCGCTTCATCCAGCACGGCTCGGTCTTGCTCGCTCTCTTGTGGTGCTTTCACCAAACGGTTCATCAGCTCCATAATCGCAGCAATCGCAGTGTTGAACGTCTGACGACGACCCATGTCGTCACTCACCTTAGCAATGGTTTTGTGAACGTCACGGCGCAGTGCTTTCTGCTCATTGTTCAGGGCGCTAGCATCGAGTGCTGCGACGGCACCTTTTGCGCTGTGCTCGTAAACCAATTTCCACACGCGACGCAAGAAGCGGTGAGAGCCTTCGACGCCTGACTCTTGCCACTCAAGGGTCATTTCTGCTGGCGCGGCAAACATCATGAACAAGCGTACGGTGTCGGCACCATATTTTTCGACCATCAATTGTGGGTCGATACCATTGTTCTTCGACTTTGACATCTTGGTCATGCCAGTGTGCACGACTTCGCGTCCTTCACTGTCGATAGCTTTGATGATCTTGCCTTTGCTGTCGCGTTCGACGGTTACATCGGTTGGCGAGACCCAAACACGCACGCCTTTTTCGTCGTTGTAGTAGAAGGCGTCGGCAAGCACCATGCCTTGGCAAAGTAGCTGCTTAAACGGCTCGTCACTGTCGACCATGTTGTCGTCACGGAGTAGTTTATGGAAGAAGCGTGAGTAAAGCAGGTGCATACACGCATGTTCAATTCCGCCAATGTACTGGTCTACCGGCAGCCAGTAGTTCGCGGCTGCTGGGTCGAGCATTTGGTCTGCTTGTGGCGAACAATAGCGTGCGTAATACCAAGATGACTCCATGAAGGTATCAAAGGTGTCGGTTTCACGCAGCGCAGGCTTGCCTTGATACTGGGTTTGCGCCCATTGCTTATCGGCTTTGATCGGGCTTTGTACGCCGTCCATAACCACGTCTTCTGGCAAGATGACAGGCAGTTCCTCGCTAGGGACAGGAACCACTTCACCGTCTTCTGTGTTCAGCATTGGGATAGGTGCACCCCAGTAGCGCTGACGAGAAACGCCCCAGTCACGCAGACGGAAGTTAACGGTTTTCTTGCCTTTACCCAGCGATTCAAGCTTGGCGGCAATCGCATTAAAAGCGGCATCAAAGTCTAGGCCGTCAAATTCGCCAGAGTTAAACAGTTTGCCTTTCTCGGTATGCGCTAGCTCGGACAGATCTGGCGCTTGGCCATTTTCGTCAAGGATCACCGGTTCAATATCGAGGCCGTATTTGCTGGCGAACTCAAAGTCACGCTGGTCGTGTGCTGGCACGGCCATGACGGCGCCTGTGCCGTAGTCCATCAAGACAAAGTTGGCGACAAAGATAGGCACACGACGACCGTTTAGAGGGTGTGTCGCGTACAAGCCGGTTGCCATGCCTTTTTTCTCCATGGTTGCAAGCTCTGCTTCAGCAACCTTGGTGTTACGGCACTCTTGTACAAATTCAGCCAGCGCTGGATTTTGTTTGGCAGCAGCATCCGCGAGTGGGTGACCAGCGGCAATGCCCACATAGGTGACGCCCATCAGGGTATCAGGACGCGTGGTGTACACATCCAATGCAGGGTGATCGCCTTCTACTTCAAAGGTCAGTTCAACCCCTTCAGAGCGGCCAATCCAGTTGCGTTGCATGGTTTTAACCATTTCTGGCCAACCATCCAATTTATCGATGTCTTGCAACAGTTCTTCTGCATAGTCGGTGATTTTAATAAACCACTGCGGGATTTCTTTTTGCTCAACCGGTGTGTCACAACGCCAGCAGCAGCCTTCGTGCACCTGCTCATTGGCCAAAACAGTTTGGTCATTCGGACACCAGTTTACCGACGAGGTTTTCTTGTATACCAACCCTTTGTTGTAAAGCTTGGTGAAGAACTCTTGTTCCCAGCGGTAGTAATCTGGACTACAGGTGGCGACTTCACGGTTCCAATCGTAACCAAAGCCCAGCATTTTCAGCTGGCCTTTCATGTAATCAATGTTTTCGTAGGTCCAAGGTGCCGGTGCGGTTTTGTTTTTAATCGCCGCGCCCTCAGCGGGTAGGCCAAAGGCGTCCCAACCGATAGGCTGCATCACGTTTTTACCTTGCAGGCGCTGGTAGCGTGAAATGACGTCACCGATGGTGTAGTTGCGCACATGTCCCATGTGCAAACGACCACTGGGGTACGGGAACATAGAAAGACAATAAAATTTTTCTTTGTTAGGGTCTTCATGAACCACAAAGGTTTTATTTTCGTCCCAATGGGCTTGAACTTTTTGTTCAATATCTTGCGGGCTATATTGTTCTTGCATCGATGGCTTCCGAGATTCTGTGAGAAAGGTAAAACCTGAAAGAGAAATATCGTCATAGAATAACGAAAGGCAAAGACCGCAACAACACTTGAATCAGGAGCAGGACGATGAATAAAGAGAAAGATCCCCAACAAAGCATCATCGAGCGCGTTAAAGAGGCGCTGGAAAACAGTCCTGAATCCCTTGCGCGCTGGGTGGAGTTGTCGGAGCAATACCTTAAGGCCGCAGCGGATTTGACCAAAGATGAATGGGCATTGATTGAGGCGTACTTCAAACGTGATGTGAGAGCGTTTGGCGCGCAATATGACAAATCACAGGCCGATGAAATAGACAGTGAAGTTTTTAACGACCTGATTGCTGACACCATTTGGGAACAACTGGCGGAGATCACCGACCGAACGCAGCTGGAATGGCGTGAAGTGTTTGATGATTTGCAGCATCAAGGGGTGTATGAAGCCGGGGAGATTGTGGGGTTAGGTATATTGCAATGTGAACAATGCCAGCACCAGACTCGCCATAATCGCGTGGATGTGATTCATCCTTGTGTGAAATGCGGGCATCGCTTTTTTACCCGTCGCGCTTACCCAGCCTAAATCAAAAGCGGGCCGGCAACCCCGGCCCTTGCGTTATCCATGCCTCAGGCGGGCTTATTCTTCACCTTTGGCACTTTCAAAGCGTGCTTTTTCTTCTTTCTCAACCTGAGATAGTCGAGGCAATTTAAGTCCTTGCGCTTTTCCCATCCAGCGGGCAAACACAATATTGCTCCAAAATGCACAGCTGACCAGCACAAGCTCGGCGACTGCCAGCCAGCGTTCGCCCTCATCGACATATATCAGGGTTAGGGCATGCAAAAAGTAAAACATTAAAATAAAGTTGGCCCAGGCGTGAGTGAACGCTTTGCCCTTAATCAATCCAGGCAGTGGCAACAGCAAAGGCACCAGCCAACCGATCGTGACCGCCCACGCGTTTAAGTGCGGATGAGGAGATAGGTAGGTGTGCCAAAGCGCTACCCAAGCGATTAGGCCAAGGTTGCTGGCAAGCGAGAGTTTACGCATCAATGCAAGACGAGGGTCAGTCACTGTGATGTCCTTTTAAGAGCTAGTGGGGTTGAGCGTGCGCGCGAGTGAAGCGAGCCGTTGGCCGAGCGCATTGGCTATTTTTTTCTCATCGGCGAGCAAAGGCGTTTGAGCGTCGCTCACACTCGAGGCTCCATAGGGCGAACCACCGCCTTGAGTGGTGTGCAGTGCGCTTTCACTGTGCGGTACACCAACAAGAATCATACCGTGATGTAGCAGGGGCACCGTCATGGTGAGCAGGGTGGTTTCTTGTCCACCATGAAGCATAGAGCCGGCCCCAAACACAGCGGCAGGTTTATCGATTAAGGCCCCAGAGAGCCACTCGGCACTGGTACTGTCGATAAAATGCTTGAGTGGCGCGGCCATATTGCCGAAACGCACCGGGCTACCCAAGGCTAGCCCGTCACAGTCGAGCAAGTCTTGGCGAGTCACAAAAGGATCGCTGGCTGAATGGGCCGGTATTTTTCCGTCTGTGTAACTCGGCAATTCTGGCACCGTACGTAACACTGCCTCCACGCCCTGAGATTCAATGCCTCGCGCAAGCTGTTGCGCCAGTTTGCGCGTATTGCCTGAGCGGCTGTAGTAAAGCACCAGTACCTTTGTCATGCCAAAAGATCCAGGACATTTTCTGGTGGACGACCAATAACAGCACGCTCAGCTTTAACGGCGATCGGGCGCTCAATGAGTTTAGGGTTGTTGACCATCGCGTCGAGCAGTTGTGCTTCCGTCACGCTGGCATCACCCAGCTGCGCGGTTTTGTAGTCTGCTTCCTTGGTACGCATCATGTCGCGGAATGAGCGGATGCCGAGCTTATCTTTCAAGGCGGTCAGCGTGTCGGATGACGGAGGCGTTTCCAGATACTTAACGATGTTTGGTTGCACGCCATTGGATTCGAGCAGTGCAAGTGTTTCACGGCTTTTGGAACAACGCGGGTTGTGATAAAGCGTAATAGTGGTCACGACAGATATCCTTATTTGAATGAATTAACGATCTTTTAGGGCGTTAAAGCGCGCTTGCTGATGACGAAGCTGATCAAGCCGCGCATCATAGCGTGCTTGTGCCAAGCTTCCCAACTCGACAAGTTGGCTGGCTTGTGTGTAATTACGAATGGCTTTTGACCATTGACCACGCAACGCGTAGCGCTCGCCTTGGGCGGCAAGCTCGCCATCCCGATGCGTACCGGTTCTCTCGTACGCTTGTTGTAACAAAAACCAGCCGTTACTGTCATCGGGATATTGATGGGTATAACGCTCGAGCGCCGGAATGGCTTCCTGACCCCGTTGGGCTTTGACGTACGTATAAGCACGGTTCAGGAGTAGGACGCGGTTTTCGGGCTGATTGGCGAGTGCATCATTCAGCCGTGAAAGCGCTTTATCAAAGTGCTTCTCGCCAATATCAAGATCTGTCATCGCATCGATGAAAAAGCGATTGTTTGGTTGCGCTTGAATAAGGGGGATTAGCAAAGCGCGTGCTTCATCGAAGCGACGCGCATCAATGTGCAAGAGTGCCACGCCATAGTTGAGGCTTTGTTTTTCCGCCGGTGATGCTTTTTTCAGCTTACGCTCGAACCAATCCATTGCCGATTCGGCGGCGATGCCGCTATAACGGGCCACGATGCGAGCGCGTGCCAGTTGGTAGTCGGGCGACAGAGGCACACGCTTTTGAGGGTATTGCCGTGCTCGAGCCCGAGAGTCGGTGATACGTGATTCAGGTAACGGGTGAGTGCTGAAATATTCCGGCATCTTACTGGCGTAGCGATATTCATCGGCCAGTCGAGTGAAAAAGCGAGGCATTGCGCTGACATCGAAGTCGGCGCGAGCTAAGGTGTCGATGCCGATCCGATCGGCTTCTTCTTCGTTCCGGCGCGTATAATTGATACGGCTTTGAATGGTGCCTGCTGTGGCAGCATGGGCAGCGGCAATACCGGCCTCTGGTGCAGCAATGGCGAGCATCAGCGACCCCACCAGTGCGGCCACTGTCAGTGGGGATTTCTTGGCTTGGTCTTCCATGCTGCGGGCTAAGTGACGCTGTGTCACGTGGGCGATTTCATGCGCCATGACGGACGCAAGTTCACTCTCAGTATTGGCATGTAAAAACAAGCCAGAATGCATAGCGACATAACCGCCGAAGAACGCGAATGCATTAATCGCTTGGTTATCAATGAGAATAAACTGAAAAGGGGTGCGCACATCATTGGCATTGGCGACAAGACGATGGCCGAGCGCATTCACATACTCAGAAAGCAATGGGTCGCTGATAATGGGTTTACTGGCGCGCAGCATCCGCATATAGGCATCACCAAATTCCTTCTCTTGCGCAATGGTCAGTGTCCCCGCAGCGGCGGTGCCGATATCCGGTAAATCGAATCCATATTGCTCGGTGCTGGCGGTAGCGGGGGCGGTAGCCAAAAGGCCCGCTAACAGATAGGCCAACAAGCGGCGACCCGACCTTTTAGACGGCAGAAGAGAGTGTGAATGGCGCAAAGCACGTAGCGGCATGATAGCGTGAACCTTTCGTTAGCAAACGGAATGTAACCTAGGATACAGACCAATAAAATGCGTGTGGGTTTCGTTGGCGTTCTGTCTAATGTCCATTACAATGCAGGCGATAATACCTACCGGTGAGACAGAATGGAATGTCAAACGCTTGATTTACGTGAGCATGTCTGCCCGATGGCATTACTGCTTGCCAAACGTGCTGCCGCACAGTTAGGACAGGGTGATCAGCTTATCATTTTGCTGGGGGATGCCGGCGCGCAACAAGACATTCCGCGCTATTTTGAACAGCAAACCTTTATCATCGAGTGGCTGGATAGGCCACAACAGGCGCGCTTGAAAGTAACCAAAGAATAACGGATCGATTATGTTTGATATGTTAAACCGCTGGTATCGGCGGCGCTTCTCCGACCCACATGCAGTGAGCTTGGTTGCCATCTTGCTGGTTGGCTTTATCACTATCTATTTCTTTGGCAATTTACTGGCGCCGTTACTGGCTGCCATTGTGATTGCTTACTTACTGGATTGGCCCGTTAATCGCTTAACCCGCATTGGTTTGCCGCGCACCTTGTCGGTGATGGTGGTCAGCACTTTGTTTGTGGGCATGACTATGATGGCGGCCTTTGGTTTAGTGCCGACCATTTGGAACCAAGGGGTAAACTTGGTGGCGGATGTGCCCAACATGTTTAATAACGTGCAGGCGCTGATGCTAAGCTTGCCTGAACGCTACCCTGAATTGATCAAGCCTCATATGATCAACACCTTTGTCGATACGCTGCAAAATAACGTGCTACGTATGGGCGAAACCTTGGTGAAAGGATCCCTGTCTTCGCTAGTGAACTTGGTCGCTTTGGCGGTGTATCTCGTGTTAGTGCCGCTGTTGGTATTTTTCCTGCTTAAAGATAAGCAAGAAATGTTGGCCATGTTTAAAGGTTTATTGCCCCGTAATCGACGCTTAGCCTCGCGTGTGGGTCATGAAATGAACCAACAAATCTCCAATTATATTCGTGGCAAGGTCACGGAAATTTTGATCGTAGGCAGCGTGAGCTATGTGACGTTCAGCGTGTTAGGACTCGAGTATGCGGTACTGCTTAGCGTAGCGACCGGGTTCTCGGTGCTGATCCCCTATATCGGTGCGGCGGTTGTCACCTTACCAATCGCAATCGTGGCGCTGTTTCAGTGGGGACTCACGCCTGAGTTTTGGTACGTCATGATTGCTTATGGCGTGATTCAAGCGCTTGATGGCAATGTATTAGTGCCAGTGCTGTTTTCTGAGGCTGTCAACTTGCATCCCGTTGCCATCATAATAGCCGTACTGGTTTTCGGTGGACTCTGGGGCTTTTGGGGCGTATTTTTTGCTATTCCATTGGCGACCTTGGTGAAGGCGGTTTGGCAGGCGTTGCCTGTGATTGAGCTTGAGGACGATCCGAAACCTGATGCTCAGTGATCCATCTCACGTTCGCCGCTCTAATAAACAAGGTTGAGCGGGGAAGCGCGTGCCTTTTCCGCACCAATTTGGCCCAAAAAAAGCAGTACATAGAAAAGAGTTGGCATGGAACAACATAGGCAAAAACAAACACAGGTAAATCGGTTTCGTGTCGCGGTCATTGGTGGCGGTGTCGCGGGAACAACGGCGGCGCTGCGGCTGGCAGAGCGTGGCATCGACACCCAGTTGTTTGAAGCAGGCACTGGGTTAGTGAATGGTCCCCCTATTTGCCACTTGCATGCAGGGGGCAACCTCTACCGCGAAATTTCACTCGATCAGTGCTTAACTTTGCTCGAGCAGTCCATCGCGACAGTGCGCATGTACCCACACTCAGTCAACCGTCGTCCTACGGTTCTGGCTGTTCCTCAGCAAGATAAAGGATCTCTGGATAGTGTGATTGCGCGCCTAGAGACCCTGCAAGCACGCTACGCGCAACTTGTCGAGATGGATAAAGCCAACAAGGTGATGGGCGAACCCGAAGAGTATTTTCGCCTCTTCCATCAAGCCGATTTAGCCGCGCTAAAACAGCGAGACTATGAAAGCTTAACCGACGCGGCCGAACGCTGGATGTGGCCCGTTGCACAGTCCTTGCGCCTCGATAGCATGAAGTATCCGCTGGTATTGGTACAAGAGTATGGTTTGAGTGTTTTCCGCCTTGCCGCTGAAGCGCAACTCGCCCTTGCCGACGTCTCGCACTGTCAGCTCGCGTTTAATCATAAAGTGATTAACACCCAAGCAAATGGCGCGGGGTGGACAGTCACCTACCAAGATGCACACGGGCAAGTTAAATCAACGGATGTGGATTATCTGATTAATGCGGCGGGTTTTAGAACCGGTACCATTGATGATCAAGCGGGTTTTGCGCGTCGTCGTCTTGTCGAATACAAAGCGGCTTACATTGCCCATTGGCCAAGCAGTACCTGTCAGTGGCCAGAAATCATTGTTCACGGTGAACGCGGTACGCCACAAGGCATGGCGCAGCTGACGCCGTATCCTGATGGCTTCTTCCAGCTCCATGGCATGACCAAAGACATTACTTTGTTCGAAGGGGGCTTAGTCAGTAGCACCCACGACTCGGCGCAGCCAGCTGTGGCTGCCGAGTATGTGAAAAACATCGATCAAGGTTGGTCATGGTCACATGCCTGCGAGCGCACCGAGCGGGCAATTGCGCACTTCGCGCAGTGGCTCCCTGATTTTCAGGACGCTGAAGTGGGGGGGAAACCACTGTGTGGCGCACAACAGATCCCCGGAGAGGATCCGTCTTTGCGTGCCTCTGATGTGTCGTTCGATGGTGAGCGTTATGCACGTATAGAGATTGTCAAAGCCTCTTCGGCACTGACTGCTATCAACAAGGTTCTCTCGCACTTTGAAGATGTTGGATGGCTTTCGCCTGACGCAACCTATCCTTTGCCGCGTCCGAGTCACGCGCAGATTGTTGCGACTGCGTGTCAATTAGCAACGGAGCGGGGCTACCCAGAAGGATTAGCCAAACCCGTGGGTTAATGGCGTATTGGCTCCCACAAAAAGAGCATGGCGTTTGCCATGCTCTTTGTCGTTAAGGGAAAATAATGGTGATAACCGCTATCAGGCTTGCTGTAAGTAGTCCAACACAACTTGGTGATGGTCTTTGGTTTTAAACTTGTTGAACACATGTTCAACATTGCCATCTTTGCCAATTAAAAAGCTGAGGCGATGAATGCCATCGTACTCTTTTCCCATGAATTTCTTCGGTCCCCAAACACCAAAAGCATCCGCGACAGCGTGGTCTTCGTCGCTTAACAAGGTGAAATTCAGTGAGTCACGCTCAACAAAGCGCGCCAGTTTTTTTACCGGATCGGGGCTTATCCCCAACACCACGGTGTCCAACGCATCCAGTTCCGCTTTGGTATCACGCAGTGAGCAAGCTTGCGTCGTACAGCCCGGGGTCATGGCTTTTGGGTAAAAGTAAACCAGAACACGCTTGTCGCCTTTGAATTGGCTAAGCGTGATCGTATCGCCATTTTGATCTTGCAGAGAGAAGTCAGGCGCGGTGGCGCCAGCAGTCAAGGTTTGCATGCGAGAGGTTTCCTTTTTGTTGTTCGCGAGTAATTCAACGATGATAGGGACTTGACGAATTTACGCAACCCGCTGATGTGGCGATCACTGTGCGCTGACATCCTTTGACCGGAAATTAACCCCCATGTTGGTCACCTTGAATGGTACCTTAATCACACGGTCTGGCAGCGACGAAAAAATTTTCTGGTAATCCTGTGTTGCGCGTAGGGTTGTTCTTGTGTTTGCCAGACGCCAAAAGTAACATTGCATCATTAACACGAAGGGAGACAAACATGGTTTCTGGAAGCATTGTGGCGCTTGTCACACCAATGGATGCACACGGCGAAGTTGATTACGTTAGCCTGAAAAAACTGGTCGAGTTCCATATCCAATCGGGAACCGATGCTATTGTCGCAGTTGGTACGACCGGTGAGTCGTCGACTGTTACGGTTGACGAACATATCAAGGTCGTTTTAAAGACCTTGGAATTCGCCGATGGCCGTATCCCTGTGATCGCGGGTACGGGGGCCAATGCCACTCATGAAGCTATTACTTTCAGTAAAATGTTTGCAGGCTCAGGCGTTGCAGCTTGTTTGAGCGTGACCCCTTATTACAACAAGCCGACCCAAGAAGGCTTGTTCCAGCATTACAAAGCGATCGCCGAAGCAAGCGATTTACCACAAATCTTGTACAACGTGCCTGGGCGTACCGCCGTTGACTTACAACCCGAAACCGTGGCGCGTTTGGCACAGTTTGACAACATCATCGGCTTAAAAGATGCCACGGCAGATGTGAGCCGCGTAGCCATTCATAAGGAACTTTGTGGCGACGATTTCCTCTTATTCAGTGGCGATGATTTAACAGGGCTCGATTTTGTGCTTGCAGGGGGCCACGGTGTGATCTCCGTGACCAATAACGTGGCTGCGGCACAGATGGCGAAAATGATCCAACTCGCCCGTGCCGGAGAGGCTGACCAAGCACACGCGATTAACGAAACCTTGATCCCATTGCATCGCCACCTCTTTGACGAGGCCAATCCGATTCCTGTGAAATGGGCAGTCCGTGAAATGGGCTTGATTGAGGATGGCCATCTACGTCTGCCATTAACCGAATTAAGCGAACACTTGCGCCCCACCGTGCGCGAGGCCATGCAGGTTGCAGGTGTTGTTTAAGCTGTTGGAGTGCGAATGAAACCAGTATTTAGGCTCGGCCTTTGTGCCATCATGGTAACCGGATTGGTTGCTTGCAGTGGTGGCGCCGAGCAACGTCGTCAGGCGAAAGATGATTTCGACTATTTAAACACGACCCCGCTTTCAGAATGGCAAACTTTGCCAGACCAAGCGCCCTACTTTTCAACCAACTACCAAATCCCATCACAAGATTTTGAGGGAGAGGTGGGTAAAGACGTAGACATTCGTCCGCCGCGTCAGGTGTTGGACCTTGTGCCGGGAGCACGCATTGAGCGAGACAGCCGCGGGGTTACCTTAGCGGTGGTGAATGAAAAGCAGCTGTCTTCACTTTGGCAAACCGTGGAGCGCTTGGCGGATGACGGCACCATCCCGGTTGCTCAGCGCGAAGAGAATCAGCTCGAGACGGGCTGGATTGCGTGGGAAAAAGAAGACAGCGAGCATCAGGCGCGCTTTCGTATTGCTCGCCTAGAGCAGGGCCGTCGTTTCGCCCTCGGTGTCAACTTGATTGAATGGCGTGCGCAAAAAGGTGAGCAGCCGCTGACACCCGCCCTAAGCGAGCGTTATAACACTCTGATGACTAATTTGATCACCGTGAGTCATGATGCCGCCTTGCGTGCCGAAGCTCGTCGTGTCGCGCAGCAGCGCCAGTCTGATATTCCAATCAGCTTTGGCACTGATCGCAGCGGTTTACCGGTTATTATTGCCCGCGCGCCGTATGATGTGGTGTGGGAAAAGCTGCCAGCGATCATCAAGCCGCTCGGTTTTTCCATTGAAAGCCGCAATCAGTCGCAAGGCACTGTGAAAACACGCCACGTCGCACCCAGCGATGAAAGTTGGCAAGCGTTGGGCGTTGCGCCAATTAGTTTAAGCGATAATAGCTATACCTTGCTGTTAGGCGATTTGGGGAACCGAACCTCAATCAACGTGACCACCAGCAAAGGGAAACCAGTGAAAGAGGAAACGCTCAAAGCCTTGAGTCCTGCACTGAAAGCGGTTATTGCCCAGCTTGGCAATGCGCCAACCCCATAATCACCCAGGGACGCCTCATGGCGTCCCTCGTTTTTAGCGCCTAATGGAGAGTATAGGTAATGGAAAAACGTGCTGAGTTGTATCGCGGCAAAGCGAAGTCTGTGTATGCAACTGATGATGAAAACCGCTTTATTCTGCACTTTCGTAACGACACCTCTGCGTTTGACGGTGAGCGAGTGGAGCAGCTAGATCGCAAAGGGGAAGTGAATAACAAGTTTAACCACTTCATCATGCAAAAGCTGGAAGCGGCTGGCATCCCGACCCAAATGGATCAGCTACTGTCTGATACCGAAGCGGTGGTAAAAAAACTGGAGATGATCCCAGTAGAATGTGTGGTCCGTAATATTGCCGCCGGCTCTTTGTGTCGTCGCCTAGGTGTTGAAGAAGGCACGGCGTTGACGCCACCGACATTTGAGCTGTTTCTTAAAAATGATGCGTTGCATGACCCTATGGTCAATGAATCGCTCTGTGAGTCGCTAGGGTTTGCCACACAAGCACAACTGGAGACCATGAAAGCGCTGACCTATCAGGTTAATGATGTGCTGAAAGCTTTGTTTGCTGAAGGTGACTTGTTGCTGGTGGATTACAAACTCGAGTTTGGTGTTGACCATCAAGGACACATTGTCCTCGGTGACGAGTTTAGCCCAGATGGCTGCCGCTTGTGGGATGCCAACACCCGAGAAAAGCTGGATAAAGACCGCTTCCGTCAAGGTTTGGGTGGCGTTGTTGAAGCCTACATTGAAGTGGCTAAGCGTATCGGCCTGAACCTGTAATTTTTTGGCTTAAAAACGCAAACGTTTGCGTTTATTTGAGAGAAAATAGCGCCATGATGGCGCTATTTTTTTGTCGATGGAGTGTCGTCGGGGTGTGTTTCGTCAGCGTCGGTTTTATCGTCAGGTTTATCTTTATATTTAAGCCCAAACTTAGCATTCGCTGTGTACTTAAGCGCCATAATATTGCTGACCACGACCGCGACCACAATCGCGATAATCACATAAGGATTGGTTAGCCATTCCATGAGTGCACCTCGCAGATGTTGGTGACATAGGTTGAATATATCCAATCTAGTTGTTCAAGAATAGCCTGCTGTCCCAGAATGGGCGCTTGCGCAATTACGCGATGCAAGCCATCTAAGGTCAAGGCATTAAGCAGAGGTTGGCTGGTGGCGATATGGCTAATGTGCCACGGCTCGCGAGCAACGCCTCCTTGGTCCTGCGCATAGGGGAAGAAAAATCCGTAGCGCGGCGCATGAGCGTGCAGCCAATTTGCGAATCGGGCCTGAGGCCCATGATCGTATTCTGCTTGTGTCAGCGCTAACGATTCACCGGGTGCCAATGCCTGTTGGTCAAACACATCCAAATCCGTTCCCCAATGATGACGGCTGGTGCCCGGCAGGGCGGACCAACGCAATATTGCTCGCACTCGCTCGTTATCGGTGAGGGTGTGAATGTCAATCGGTTGGCCGTGGTCGTCTAAGACCGGCTTTTCACCTCGGTATTTGCCATTCCAAATCGCCAGTTGTCTATCAAAAGACCGATGAGCACTGGCGATGGTTAGCGTAAAGCCGGCTTGTTGCGCACGGTGGCGCAATGCCTCAAGGTGCTCAAGCACTTCGGGGTGCAAACAAGGCGCATTTGGCCGGGCATTGATTGGCACGAGAAATTGCGTATCTTGCCCGGTTAATTGTGCAAGGCTTAAGGTCAACGTAGGGCTTTCTCCAGCACTTTTTGGTACATGTCGGTGAGCTTTTCAAGATCGGGAATGCTGACGCACTCGTTCACTTTATGAATTGTGGCATTCACCGGACCCAGTTCAATCACTTGTGCGCCCATTTTAGCAATAAAGCGACCATCAGACGTGCCGCCTGTGGTTAACAGCTGGGGCGTTTGATGATTGACTTCTTCCACCGCTTCGACCACTGCATCGAGTAGGGTGCCTTTGTCGGTTAAAAAGGGATCGCCGCTATGGGTCCATTCAAGACGATACTCCAACCCGTGAGCATCAAGGATGGAGTAGACCCGTTGCTTGATGGTTTCGCTATCAAGCTCGGTACTAAAGCGGAAGTTAAATTGTGCATGACACTCGCCCGGGATCACATTCGCAGCCCCAGTTCCCGCTTGAATGTTGGGAATTTGAAAGCTGGTCGGAGGGAAGAAGTCGTTCCCGTTATCCCACACCGTTTGCGCGAGCTCAGTCAGGGCCGGCATGGCCTGATGCACGGGGTTATTGGCTAAGTGAGGATAGGCCACATGCCCTTGAGTGCCTTGCACATACAAATCGCCGGTGATCGATCCGCGACGGCCATTTTTGACCACATCCCCCACATGATGGGTACTCGAAGGTTCACCAACAATGCACATATCAATGATTTCATCGCGTGCGACCAGTGTATCAACCACGCGCGTCGTACCATTGATAAATGGCCCTTCTTCATCCGAGGTGATCAAAAAGGCAATCGAGCCGGGATGGTTTGGGTTTTCAGCGACAAAACGCTCAACCGCCACCACCATTGCGGCCAGTGAACCTTTCATATCGGCGGCGCCGCGACCATGGAGATGGTCGTCAATCACCACGGCTTCAAACGGTGGCGTGTGCCACTGATCGCGCGGTCCGGCGGGCACCACATCGGTATGACCAGCAAAGGCAAATAATGGTCCTTGGGTGCCACGGCGTGCCCACAGGTTGGTGGTATCTTCAAAGACCATCGGCTCAATGGTAAAGCCCAATGCTTTTAAGCGTGCAATCATTACATCTTGGCAGCCCGCATCCTCTGGGGTGACTGATTCACGGTTAATCAAATCTTTTGCCAAAGACAGGGTAGCACTGTCAGTCATCTTAGTTTCCTTACAACGAGAATGAACGGAATATCACATTACGCAAAAATGTCAGCGTATTGGTTCTCTTTAAAGCCGAGATAGTAGCTACCCTTGTGTACGAGTAGGGGGCGTTTAATGATCGCAGGGTTATCGAGCATGATGGCTATCGCACTGGCTTCATCGAGGCTGGCTTTTTGCTCATCGCTCAGTTGGCGGTAGGTCGTACCGCGTTTATTCACCAACGCTTCCCAGCCGAGCTCAGCAACGAAGGTGCGCAGCAGCGACGCGTCTAAGCCATCCTTGCGATAATCGTGATACTGATAGTTGATGCCTTGGTTATCTAACCATTTCAGCGCTTTTTTTAGGGTGTCGCAGTTTTTAATGCCAAATACAGTTGTCATGATTTTTTAGATCGTGTTTTTGCGTGATTAAAGAGTGACACTGGTTGAGAGTGAACGCAATACCTAGCGCGGGATCGATGTGCTGATGAATAGCAAAGTAGAGATCTCGCGCA
The DNA here is from genome assembly GCF_001995345.1 of Salinivibrio sp. IB872. Taxonomy (NCBI): domain Bacteria; kingdom Pseudomonadati; phylum Pseudomonadota; class Gammaproteobacteria; order Vibrionales; family Vibrionaceae; genus Salinivibrio; species Salinivibrio sp. IB872. Next base: position 70,813 of record NZ_MUFO01000007.1, read on the forward strand.
GACTGTGAATTCTCCCGCTAAATACGCCTGCAGCACGTCGATTTGATGGCGTTTTGATCGAACGCAAAACCTCCTATTACCCGACATGAATAATGGGATTAATCAGAACTTTCGGAGGTTCGTATGGAACTAAATCCTGTGTTTGCACGGCGCTTGTATCTCGCCGCGCTTGTTGAAGAAATGGAACGTCCTAATGTACCGCGCTTAATTGAAGCGACGGGCTGGCCACGTCGCACCATTCAAGATGTCTTAAAGTCGCTATCGGGCTTGGGAATCGATATGACCTTTATCCAAGATGGCAAGCGCCACAATGATGGGTACTACCAGCTAAAAGACTGGGGCCCCTTCCGCCGCGACTGGGTTGAAGATAAGAAGCGCGATATTCGTTCTTATATCAACTAAGGCGACGGTGTAATGAGTTTGGTATCGCGTAACGCCTGACGAATTGCGTCAGCGCGTCGTCGATTGGCACCAAAATCATAGTAGCCAACACGAGATGCGGAGCGCAGCGCCAGTTCTGTGCCGTGCACTGATATTTCGACGTCGTCGACAAAGCGCAGCACTGGGGTCGTGAAGGTAAAGTGGGCATAGTTATCTTGTTGAGAGATAAGCTTCGCGCCCGATAGACTGGCAATGGTGTTGACGATATCGTCAAACCGGACAGACTCACTGGTCAGGGTGAAAGGTGATAATGCAAACTTGGGTCGAGTATCCTTGCTTGATACGCAGTTAGGGCTGTCTCCACAGGCGGTAACCGGCGGCTGTTTCATGATCTTGTCTCCTGTCGAGCACCCTGTAAGCGTCAATGCCACGAGTAACCCCAATGTCCGTGTTCTTATCATTATCCCACCCATAGGTAACCAATAAAGCCAATCCAACTGATCACCAATAATAGCCAAGGTAGACGGCTATCGCTGCGATCGCGCGCAGATGTTGTCGGTTGTGGCGGTGCGCTAGCAGTGACAGTGTCGGTATGCTCACTCGCTTGTTTTTGTTTTTTCTTCCGAGCTTTGTCGTGTGCGCGCGCTTTGGCTTTTTGCTCTTTCTTATATTGCGCAATACCTTTCTCTATGCCTTGGGCAATCAGTTTGGTTTGGGCTTTAGTTTGCCCGGGCTTTTGTGTCGCTTTGGCCACACGCATGGCTTCTTGCTGTGTTTCAGGCGAGACAGCGGCTGCTTGTTTACCCATGTTCGCTCCGTACTGCGGATGATAAATCAGGTGAATAGAGTAACAAATTCTCATCAGGATCTTGCAGTTTTTCGGCGTGGGCGTCATGTTGGTCAATAGCGCAATGATATTGGCATACACATGGACACACTTCATCATTATGACGAGAAGGGCTTTTTAAAAGCGCCCGTAACTTATCTGATCTGTCTTATTTTATTAAGCCGTGCATGGTGGCTGCTGGCGATGGCAGGGGTTAGTCGACAGCAAGGCAGTGAATTGCTGGCACTATTTTATCCAGACAAATCTGCCTTGTACGCCAGTTTGGCGGTGGGCGTGTTGCCTCTCATACTTCTGTTGTTGGTTGGCAATTGTCACCGTGCACCTTGGTGGGCTCAGCGCCTTTGGCATTGGGGCTATGCCTTAATTTGGCCGGTCTGGTGCTGGGAAGGGGCGCAGGTGCTTAGGACGTTAATGGCCACTGACGGGCAGTTTCATTGGTTGATTGCATGCCACGGATTATGGGTGGTGTGGGGGAGCTTGTATTGGTTAAGAAGCCGACGGGTGAAACGTTTTTTTTACCAATTTATCCGCGGCTTACATTTAAGCGCCACAGACAACAATAAGTACAAAGGAGAAGTAACATGACACAGGCACAGTCCGCGATTGTCCCTGATGGTGGACCCTATGCATTGTATGTGATGCTTAAGGTCACTGACGATGCCGCCTTGGTGCTACAGCAATGTCAGCGGTTGGCTGAGATTGCTAAGCAAACGCAAGAGGTCTTCGGTGATGCTCAGATGGGCGTGGCGGTCGGATTTAGCCCTGCTTTTTGTCGTGCCCACGGGTTAGCTTATCCGGAGGGCGTGACAGACTTTCGTCCCCGAGAGAGTCGCAAACATCGGGCGCCTCACACTGACTGTGATGTTTTTATTCATCTTCATGGTTTGCGGCACGATTTGAATTTCTATGTTTTTCAACAATGGTTAACGCCCATTAAGAAAGTCGTGGATGTGGTGGATGAAACAGCAGGGTTCCGCTATCTCGATGCGCGCGATATGACAGGCTTTATCGATGGCACGGAAAATCCGCAAGGCCTTGCGCGTGAAGCGGTTGCAGTGATCCCAGACGGACCGTTTGCAGGGGGCAGTGTGGCTTTGGTCCAACGCTATGTCCATGATCTACCAGCTTGGGAGCGGTTACAGCAAGCGGCACAAGAAAAGGTGATTGGACGCACCAAGCCTGACTCCATCGAACTTGAGGACATGCCGGATACATCCCACGTTGGGCGGGTGGACATCAAAGAAAACGGGGTCGGCCTGAAAATTCTTCGTCAGAGCCTGCCATACGGCAGTGTCAGTGGCGAGCATGGGCTATTGTTCCTCGCCTATTGCCAACAGCAACATCCGTTGGATGTGATGTTAGATAGCATGTTTGGTGAACGCGATGGCAAAACCGACATGATGTTAAGCTTTACCCAAGCGGTGACCGGCGCCATTATGTTTATGCCTTCACAGACCACGTTAGCGCAATATGTGGAGCGTCTTAGCCAACCCGGTGTTGCATAACGGGCAATAAAAAACGCAGCCCGGAGGCTGCGTTTTCTTATCGTCGACCAAATTTGAATTACTTGGTCACGCGCAGTACAGGTGTTTCACCCACAGTGACGGCACCAGAAAGCTTAGTCAGCTCTTTGATCTCGTCCATGTTAGAGATAACAACTGGTGTTAGCGTTGATTTAGCTTTTTCTTCCAGCATGCCCAAGTCAAACTCGATCACGGTGTCGCCCGCTTTCACTGTTTGGCCTTCTTCTGCAATACGCTTAAAGCCTTCGCCTTTCAGCTCAACGGTATCAATACCGAAGTGAACGAAAAGCTCAACGCCATCTTCAGACTCGATAGAGAAAGCGTGGTTGGTTTCGAAAATCTTACCGATAGTACCGTTTACAGGTGCTACCATTTTGTCGCCTGAAGGCTTGATTGCAATGCCATCACCGACGATTTTCTCAGCAAACACAACATCAGGCACGTCTTCAATGTTGACGATCTCACCCGATAATGGGGCGATAATTTCAATAGCACTTGCGTCGTTGCTGTCTTCTGACACCAACTTCTTCAGTTTGTCGAACAGACCCATAGTGTTGCTCCTAAGCAGTAATTCTTTGCTGATTGTATATTAGCAGACGGTTTTTTCCGCAATAAATTTTTCGACATAGGCTTCGATTTCTGCCGCAGTTGGCAGATTGAGGGCTGTGTCGGCCATCGCTTTCACATCAGCAAAGTTGGCATTACGGATAATCTTCTTGATGCGAGGGATAGAGATGGCACTCATACTGAACTCATCCAGGCCCATACCCATCAATAGTAACGTTGCTTTCTCATCCCCTGCAAGTTCTCCGCACATTCCGGTCCATTTACCTTCGGCATGTGAGGCATCAATCACTTGCTTGATAACCGTCAATACTGCAGGTGACAGCGGATTGTACAAGTGAGAAATCAGTTCGTTGCCACGATCGACAGCCAGGGTGTACTGGGTCAAATCGTTGGTTCCGATGCTGAAGAAGTCAACTTCTTTAGCAAGGTGATGCGCAATGGCGGCGGCCGCTGGTGTTTCTACCATCACACCAATTTCTAGTGACTCATCAAAGGTGAGGCCTTCTTCACGCAGCTCAGCTTTGTAGGTCTCTAGCGCGGTTTTCAGCTCACGGATTTCTTCAACGGAGATGATCATTGGGAACATCACGCGGACTTTACCGTGTGCAGATGCACGCAAAATAGCACGGAGTTGGTCACGCAGAATTTCACGACGATCCAAGCTGATACGCACTGCACGCCAACCCAAGAATGGGTTCATTTCGTCAGGCAGGTCCATGTATGGCAGGTCTTTATCGCCACCAATGTCCATGGTACGGATGATCACTGGATGACCATCAACCGCCTCAGCGACCGCTTTGTACGCTTGATACTGTTCTTCTTCGGTAGGCAGTGAATCACGGTCCATAAATAGGAACTCGGTGCGGTAAAGACCGACACCTTCACCACCGTTACGGTTGACACCGTCACAGTCTTTGACAGTACCTACGTTACCGCAGACTTCAACTTGATGACCGTCCAGCGTAATTGCAGGCAAATCTTTCAATTTCGCCAGCTCAGCTTTTTCTGCTTGGTACTGATCGCGAATGGCTTTAAATTTCGCCAACTCGTCTTCAGATGGGTTCACAACAATCTTGTTGTTTACTGCATCCAGTACCAGCATGTCGCCATTTTTAATTTTCGCAGTCGCATCGTTAGTACCCACCACGGCTGGAAGCTCAAGTGAGCGTGCCATAATCGAGGTGTGAGACGTACGTCCGCCAATGTCTGTGATAAAGCCCAGCACATGGTTCAGGTCGATTTGCGCCGTTTCAGAAGGCGTTAAATCGTTGGCGACCAAGATCACTTGCTCGTTAATTGCACTGAGAGACACCATGTTGATGCCTAGCGCGTTTTTCACAAAGCGTGAGCCAATGTCACGAATGTCTGCGGCGCGCTCTTTCAGATAATCGTCGTCGAGTGACTCAAGTGTCACCGCTTGTTCTTCAATCACGCTGTAGATGGCGTGGTCGGCGGTTGCTAGGTTTGACTTGATGAAGCTGACAATTTCTTCTTCCAGTTCTTCATCTTCTAGCAGCATGATGTGACCTTCGAAGATGGCTTCTTTCTCTTCGCCGAAGGTTTCCCTTGCTTTGTCTTTGATCGCTTCAAGTTGCGTCTTAGACTTTTCGCGAGCATCCAATACGCGCTGAATTTCTTGATCGACTTGAGACGCGGCAATCTTGTTTTTATTGATTACAACGTCTTCTTCTTGCAGCAGCAGTGCTTTACCGAAAGCAATACCAGGTGATGCCAGGATGCCTGAAATCATAGCTTTACCTTACGTTTACCAAACTTAAAACCGATAGAAAAAGAGCCGGATTACTCCAGCTCGCCCATCAGTTTTACTAGGTGATCAACCGCTTCTTGTGCTTGCGCACCTTCAGCAGAGATAGTCACCATGGTGCCTTTGGTCAAGCCAAGGGTTTGAAGTTTGAACAGGCTTTTTGCGCTCGCGCTTTTACCGTTAGACTCAACAGTGATGTCAGCATCATAGGCTTTCGCATCTTTCACGAACTGCGCTGCTGGACGAGTGTGTAGGCCGTTTTCTGCAGTAATTTCAACTTGCTTCTTATACATGATTCACCCCGTATCTCTATTTTTTTAAATCTATGTATTAAATCTAAGATTAGCTTAACCGCTGACGGGCATTTTCGCTATCCGTTGGCGTTAACCTAACCAAGAAATTGACCGTATAGCTTAATCCATGTCAATTTCCTGTCATCTTTTTGCCGTTTTTGACCTTCCGCTCATCAGGTGATGTCGCTTTTATTTTGATGCGGAAAATAAAAAGGCAGACGTTTTTTACTAAAGCTTAATATAAAAATCAAACAAAAAAGGCCCGATGTGGGCCTTTTGTCAGGGGGAGGTAAATGTGCTTTACACACTAACCTGCTGTTACTGTTCGTTTTCTAGCTCGGTAAACATGCCTGCGAATAGCGGTGAGCTGAGATAACGTTCTGCAGCACTTGGCAAAATTGTGACGATCTTCTTGTTTGCAAACTCAGGAAGCTCAGCAATTTTGTTGGCAGCGACCACAGCCGCACCTGATGAAATACCGGCCAAAATGCCTTCTTCTTCCATCAGACGACGTGCCATTTCGATGGCTTCATCTGAGGTGACGGAAACCACTTTGTCGATCAGGCTGACATCCAAGTTTTTAGGAACAAAGCCCGCGCCAATGCCTTGAATTTTGTGAGGAGCAGGTTGCACATCGTCACCGGCCAAAGTTTGTGCAATCACAGGCGACTCTGCAGGCTCAACGGCGACGGTCGTGATCGCCTTACCTTGGGTGTTTTTGATGTAGCGGCTAACACCGGTCAGTGTTCCGCCGGTACCGACACCCGCAACAAACACGTCAATCTCACCATCTGTATCGTCCCACAGCTCAGGTCCCGTGGTCTTTTCATGAATTTCAGGGTTAGCAGGGTTATCGAACTGTTGCAGCATTAGGTATTTGCCGGGCTCTGCGGCCATGATTTCTTCTGCTTTTGCGATCGCCCCTTTCATGCCTTTCGGCGCTTCGGTCAGCACCAGCTTCGCGCCCAGCGCTTTAAGCAGTTTACGACGCTCTAAGCTCATCGACTCAGGCATCGTTAGGGTGAGTTTATAACCCCGTGCGGCGGCAACATAAGCGAGTGCAATCCCCGTGTTACCACTGGTCGGTTCAATCAGCTCAATACCGGGTTTCAAGGTACCTTTTTTCTCGGCGTCCCAAATCATGTTGGCGCCGATTCGGCACTTGACGCTGAAGCTCGGGTTACGCGCTTCGATTTTGGCGAGCACGTTTGGCTTAGCTACGCGATTGAGGCGAACCAGCGGGGTATTACCGATAGTTTGTGTGTTGTCTTCGTAAATCTTACCCATTGTATCGTTCCTTCATGACACCGATTAGTTTGGCTATAAGCATATCTCTGATGTCTGTTTTGAAAAGGATCAGTTGGTTATATCTTATTGTGACATCGACCAATATATGATTGGCAAATAGAAGAAAAGCCCACTGAAATTGTGAGCTTTTCTCTCTGAGCGTAGAGGCTTTTGGGTAAGGTCACAACCAGCTAGTAGCGCCCGAGTCGCGACTTATAAGTGTCGACCCATAATGCGGTGGCGCCACATACGGCAGCAGGCATGACTAACAGGTTCAGGATTGGCGTCATGGTAAACAGCATCACCACAGCCCCAAAACTGAGCGATGTACCTCTGCGTTGTTTCAGGCTGTCGCGCATGGTGGGGAAGGCCACCTTGTGGTTATCAAACGGATAGTCACAATATTGAATGGCCATCATCCAAGCACTGAATACAAACCACAACACAGGACCGAGTGTTTGGCCTAAGGCGGGGATCCATAATAGCAGCAGCAACCCCAGCGCCTTGGGAATGTAGTACATCAGTTTTTGCCATTCGCGTTTCATTACCCGTGGCAGATCTTTAACCACATCGAGCATGCCGTCATTGGGCGAGGGGGCGCCGGTCAGCTTGGCCTCTAAATGTTCCGCCAATAAACCGTTGAATGGTGCTGCAATCCAGTTAGCTAAAGTGCTAAAGAAGTAGGAAAACACCACTAAGATAGCAATCACGACCAGCGGCCAAAGCACAAACGACAGCCAAGATAGCCATTCTGGGAGGGTCGCAAGCCAAGTATCAATCCAATCGCCAAATTGAGACAACAAATAAGCAAATGCGCCGCCCATCAATAACACATTGACGATAATCGGGATCACGACAAAACGCCGTAGTCCCGGCGTCAGCATTAGTGAAAAACCTTGTAACAAATAGCCAGCCCCGCTTCGAGGCTGAGGATGAACACGGTGGGTCATGACATCTCCTTTTTGATTTGGGGTTATACTACTGGCCCAACCGAGGTGCTGACAACGGTCAAATGCGTGGAAACTTTACGCATTTCTGTCGCTGTATTCGTTAAATTCTCCCCAACTTTTGATACAGTTAACTAAGTTGACCGATTACGCATTGCGTTAGTCAATGTGGCCCGCTTATGATCGACAAAGCGTTTGCGTATCTGCGCACGCTATGCCATAAGCTAATCAATACGCTGAACAAACACAGATTTGAGAATCGACGATGCAGGAATTGCGCCTTGTACTGATTGTTTTGGGAGCATTAGCAATTGCAGCTTTGCTGTTGCATGGCCTCTGGACCAATAAGAAAGAAAAGAGCACCAAGTTTGGTGAAAAGCCGCTGGGAAAATTGGATGACAGCAAAGACGACCAAGGGTTTGATCAAGACGGGATAGGCGCAGTCCGAGTCGTCAAAAGCGCCTCTGGCGACAATCCGAAACCCAGCCGCAAAGAGCCAGCGGTTAGTTTTGGTGATAAACCCGATGTCGACCCCTTATTCGCCGACGAATCGGCGAAGACAGACCCCGTCGAGCCTGCTTTTCCATCCATGTCGGCGGCTGATGATGCCCCTGAGCCTGCTGCTAGCGAGCAATCCGCCGCGCCCTTTGCCGCCCATCAAGCAGAAGGTGGTGAGGATACTGCGCCGGTCAGTGATGACACGCCGCAACCAGACACTGCCGAGCATGACGCTGAGCAAAATGAAGCTGAAGCCGCTGAGACGGAAGATGAAACTGAAGTGCTTGTTTTGCATGTTCATGCCAACAACAATGCCATTTTCAACGGTCTTGACTTAACCAACAGCCTTGAACAGCATGGTCTGCGCTTTGGTGATATGGGGATTTATCACCGTCATTCCGATCCGTCAGGCACAGGCAAGGTGCTGTTTAGTGTCGCGAACATGGTAAAACCAGGCACCTTTGATATCGGTCATATTGATGGCTTTGAAACGCCGGGAATTAGCTTCTTTATGACTCTGCCTTGTTATGGTGAGCCTGAACAAAACTTCAAACTGATGCTACAAACCGCGCAGCAGATTGCTGATGAGCTTGGCGGGCTGGTGCTTGACGATGCGCGCGCCATGATGACGCCGTCTCGCCTTGACGAGTACCGAGAGCGGGTTAAAGCCTTCTCTGCATAGGTCGAAGTTGGTCGGTGATTGTTCATCGGCCAACCACCTGCTCGCACACATCTCCATCTTCGCCGTTAATACGTATATACTTGCCTGCCACTCAATCAGTCACAACAGATCAATCATGGCTTACAGCAAAGAACAACTGGATGCGTTGAAGCATCAGCTTAACTACCATGCCTATCGTTACTATGTCGAAGACAGCCCTGAGCTGCCGGACGCGGAGTACGATCGTTTAATGCAAACGTTGCTGGCCATTGAAGCTGAGCATCCTGAATGGGTGACGGCTGATTCGCCGAGTCAGCGTGTGGGTGGCGCACCGCTTAGCGCGTTTGAGACAGTGACCCACGAGTTGGCGATGTTATCTTTGGGCAATGCCTTCAGTGATGACGATCTGGCTGACTTTGAACGCCGCGTTAAAGACAGACTCGGTGATGGCGAGCCGGTCACCTATACCTGTGAGCCAAAACTTGATGGCTTAGCGGTTAGCTTGATTTACGAAAATGGTGTCTTGGTCCAAGCTGCGACCCGAGGCGATGGCACCACAGGTGAAAACATCACCCACAATGTGAAAACGATTCGTAACGTCCCGTTGACGTTGCAGGCGGGAGATTGGCCGATGCGCCTTGAGGTGCGCGGTGAAGTCTTTATGCCTAAAGCGGGCTTTGAAGCACTGAATGAAGCGGCCCTCAAGCGAGGGGATAAAACCTTTGCCAACCCGCGCAATGCTGCCGCTGGTAGTCTGCGTCAACTGGACCCTAAAGTTGCCGCCAGCCGTCCGCTTAGTTTTTACGCCTATGCCGTTGGCATTATGTCGACACCGTTTGGCGAAGGGCAGTTCCAACGCCTGCAAAAGCTTAAACAGTGGGGGCTAGCGCTTAGCCCTGAAGTCAAACAGGTGACGGATTTAGCTGGCGTCAAACGCTACTACCAAGACATCTTAGCCCGACGTGATGCATTGCCCTATGAAATTGACGGGGTGGTGATAAAAGTCGACAGCATTGAAAGCCAGCAAACCTTAGGCTTTGTTGCGCGCGCTCCCCGCTGGGCGATTGCGTATAAATTCCCAGCTCAAGAAGAAATTACCACCCTCAACGATGTTGAGTTCCAAGTGGGACGGACAGGAGCCATCACACCGGTCGCAAAACTGGCGCCTGTTTTTGTCGGGGGCGTGACGGTCAGCAATGCGACCCTACACAATGGCGATGAAATTGAGCGTTTAGGCGTTCATATCGGTGATACCGTGGTGATCCGTCGCGCGGGTGATGTGATCCCACAAGTGGTCGGTGTGGTAGAAAGTCGCCGTCCTGAACATGCGCAGCCGATTGTTTTTCCAACAGCCTGTCCTGTCTGTGATTCTGCGGTCACTCGTGTTGAGGGTGAGGCCGTGGCGCGTTGTACTGGCGGGTTAATTTGCCTTGCGCAACGTAAAGAAGCCATCAAGCATTTCTCCTCGCGTAAGGCGATGGATATTGATGGCCTCGGTGATAAAATCGTTGAGCAGCTGATTGAAAAAGAGCTGATTCATACCCCCGCTGATCTGTTTCGCCTCACGGCGGGCCGTGTCACCGCCTTGGATAGAATGGGGCCAAAATCAGCACAAAATCTGATTGATGCGCTAGAAAAAGCCAAAGCGACCACCTTGCCTCGATTTATCTATGCGTTGGGGATCCGTGAGGTTGGCGAAGCCACGGCACAAAATCTGGCCACACATTTTAAAACCCTCGACGCGCTGCGCGCTGCGGATGAAGAAGCCTTGATTGCGGTCCCTGATGTTGGGACGATTGTGGCGGGCCATATTGTTCGCTTCTTTGCCGAGCCCCACAACCAAGATGTGTTGGATGCACTGTTGGAAACTGGTATCCACTGGCCGGAAGTGGCCCAACAAACGGATGCGCAAGCACAGTCTTTGGCAGGGAAAACTATCGTGTTGACTGGTACCTTGTCGCAAATGTCGCGCACGGATGCAAAAGCCGCGCTGCAAGCGTTAGGGGCTAAAGTGACCGGAAGCGTATCGGCGAAAACAGATATCTTGATTGCCGGTGAAGCCGCTGGCTCGAAACTGACCAAAGCGCAAGATTTAGGTGTGACCGTGTTAGATGAAGACGGCATGCTGGCACTGATCAACCAATAAATACCGCGAGGCTTCGGGGGAATCCCGTGGCCTCGATTGTGGAATTTACCTGTACTGGTAAACTAACTGTCACTCATCATTCTCACCACTGGGATAGGGATCCTAATGACTATCAAAACCCGCTTTGCCCCCAGCCCAACCGGCTTTTTGCACGTGGGCGGTGCGCGTACAGCACTCTATTCTTGGCTAGCAGCACGCAGCCAAGGCGGTCAATTTGTATTGCGTATTGAAGATACTGATCTTGAGCGTTCAACCCAAGAGGCCATCGACGCCATCTTAGAAGGGATGGAATGGTTGGGTTTAACGTGGGATGAAGGTCCCTATTATCAAACCAAGCGTTTTGACCGATATAACCAGCTTGTTGACCAACTTTTGGCGGAAGACAAAGCCTATAAATGCTATGCCCCGAAAGAGCTGCTCGATGAGATCCGTGAGCAACAAAAAGCAGACGGTCTTAAGCCACGCTACGACGCTGATCATCCAAAAGTGATTGAAGCGAATCAAAACGCCAAGGCGGATGACCCGCATGTGATCCGTTTCCGCAACCCGAAAGAGGGTAAGGTTGTCTTTGACGACAAGATCCGCGGCCGTATTGAAATTGCGAACAGTGAACTGGATGATCTGATTATCCGCCGTACCGACGGCAGCCCAACCTACAACTTCTGTGTGGTTGTGGATGACTGGGATATGGGGATCACCCAAGTTGTGCGTGGTGAAGACCACATCAACAACACACCACGTCAGATCAATATCTACAAAGCGCTGGGCGCACCGGTTCCTGAGTTTGCGCATTGCTCGATGATCCTTGGTGATGACGGTGCGAAACTGTCTAAGCGCCACGGTGCGGTCAGCGTTATGCAATATCGCGATCAGGGCTTCTTGCCTCATGCGTTGCTGAACTATTTGGTGCGCTTGGGCTGGTCACATGGTGACCAAGAAATTTTCTCGCTCGATGAGATGATTGAACTGTTTAGCCTTGAAGCGATCAGCAAGTCAGCCTCAGCGTTTAACACTGAAAAGCTGCTGTGGTTGAACAACCACTACATTAAGCACGCCGACCCGCAAGAGGTCGCGCAGCACCTGCAGTGGCACCTCGATCAAGCTGGTATCGACATTAGCCAAGGCCCGGCCATCACCGACGTGATCCAGCTGGTCGGCGAGCGTTGTCATACCTTGGTAGAGCTGGCGGAGCAAAGCCGTTACTTCTATCAAGACTTTGATGAGATCGATCCAGCAGCGGCGAAAAAGCACCTGCGTCCGGTGGCTCTAGAGCCATTACAAGTGGCGAAAGGCAAAATTGAAGCGCTGCAAGACTGGAGCGTGGATGCCTTAAAAGCGGTGATCGCCGATACCTGTACCGACTTGGATGTGGGCATGGGCAAAGTGGGTATGCCATTGCGTGTTGCGGTCACTGGTGGTGGTCAGTCGCCTTCTGTGGATGCGGTCATGCACCTGATTGGTAAAGACCGTGTGGTCGCGCGTATTGAGCAAGCGATTAAGCTTGTTGAAGCGCGTGCGGCGCAAGGTTAATCAACCCAACCACCTTAGGTGGGAAAATCCAAAAGGGCGCTAGGCGCCCTTTTTCGATCGGGGATTAGTGCGAGCCTTCTTCCATCTGCGCACTGTCAACAATATGGTTTTCGCCCATTTTACGTGGCAACACAAGGTTGAGCACAATCGCGACCAGACCACACAGGCTAATGCCTTGTAAGCTGAAATCGCCGATGCCAAAGGCCATCCCGCCAATACCAAAGACCAAGGTCACACCGACAATCGCGAGGTTGCGAGAGTCATGTAGATCGACTTGATTGCGGATCAGGGTATTTAATCCCACCGTCGCGATAGAGCCGAATAACAAGATCATGATCCCGCCCATGACAGGCAAAGGAATGGTCAGTAACACCGCGCCCAGCTTACCGACAAAGGCCAACACAATCGCCGTTAATGCAGCATAGGTCATAATCACTGGGTTAAACGCTTTGGTGAGCATCACGGCACCGGTGACTTCGCTGTACGTGGTGTTAGGTGGTGCACCGAACAAAGACGCGGCAATGGTCGCGGCACCGTCACCTGCCATGGTGCGGTGAAGACCGGGTTTTTTCAGGTAGTCTTTGCGGGTGACATTCGAAATCGCCAGCATATCGCCCACATGCTCAACAGCGGGAGCGATCGCCACGGGGATCATGAATAAGATAGCGTTGATATTAAATTCAGGCAGTGTAAAGGCGGGCATGGCGAACCAGCTTGCTTGAGTCACAGCGCTGAAATCGACCACACCCATGATGAGGCTGGCGATATATCCCACCACGATACCCGCCAAGATCGGCACCAACTTAAAGAAGCCTTTAGCAAACACACTGATCACTATGGTGGTCAGCAGCGATAGCAACGAAATCCAAATCGCAACATCACCGGCGATAATTTGCGTGCCGCCATCGCCGCTTTTCCCCAACGCCATATTGACCGCGGTTGGCGCAAGCCCCAGACCAATCACCATAATGACAGGACCCACCACCACAGGTGGCAACAACTTGTGAATAATGTCGACGCCTTTGACACGGATAATGCCGCCCATAATCAGGTAAACCACCCCAGCCGCCATTAGACCGCCCATAGTAGCGGGAATACCAAAGTTGTTAACACCGTAAAGAATGGGAGCGATAAAAGCGAAAGAAGAGGCGAGGAAAATGGGGACGGAGCGACGGGTGATAAGTTGAAAAATCAGGGTTCCAATACCGGCACCAAAGAGGGCCACATTGGGGTCAAGCCCGGTTAATAATGGCACCAATACCAATGCGCCAAATGCAACAAATAGCATCTGTGCGCCTTGTAAAACTTGCATCATAGTCTCACCTCCAAAAAAAATCGCGAGATGTTAGCACAAAGCCAAGATGTGATGCTTGTCATATTTATCAATGTGAGATCGGTAGCAAAAAAACAATGTAACGGATTGCACTTTAGTGGCGAGACCCAGCGCGCTGAGAGGACTATGTGAGCTAGCGGTTAGGAATCTGGTCTTTTTTAGGTAAGAGCATTGCTGAGAGAGGACAAGAGCGCTTATGATCCCAACATCCCATCAATCAATGTGGAAAAACTATGATCCGATTTGTAATGGCCGTGATGGCTATGCTGTGGCTACCCAGTGCCTTTGCCAGTAATTTGTACCATGCAAGCGTACCGTTAGATAACGGCGCTCAAACATCGCAACAAGCGGCTAAGCAACAAGGCTTGCTGGATGTGTTGGTCAAAGTCTCGGGACAACGTGACATTGCCGATAATCCCAGTGTGCAGAATCGTCTTAATGATGTGGATGGTTTGATCACCCAGTTAGGGTATGGTGAAACGGCGCGTACGGAGAACAATGAATCGGTACGGACCCTTGAAGTGGGCTTTGATAGCCAGCAAGTGCAAGCGCTGCTGCGTGATGCGGGGTTGCCTTTATGGGGTACGCCGCGTCCGTCCGTCTTAGTATGGCTGGTGGACGATCGTGGTGCTGAACGCGAGATTGTGTGGGAACAAAGCGATGTGGCTTTGGTTGACGCCTTGCGAGACAGTGCTGCCAAGCGTGGTTTGCCCGTATTGGTGCCGGTGGGTGATTTTGATGATCTGATGGCTATCTCTGCCAGTGATCTTTGGGGAGGCTTTATTGGTCCGGTTAGCGATGCAAGTCAGCGCTATCAAGCGGACGGTATTGTGATTGCCAAACTGACCCCGCAGGGCATACGTTGGCAATTTTTCCCCGATGCGAGCGACTTGCAAGCCGATCAACAGCGCGGGCAAGGTGACAGTGCGGCCATGATCAATGCGGTTGCCGATTATTATGCGACCCGTACTGCCGTGGTGTTTGATCAAAATGATGATAGTCAAGCGGTGACGTTGGCGATTGCAGGCGTACAAGGTGGTGATGATTATGTCCAGCTAGAGCGCACATTAGCGGGATTAAATGCGCTACAAAGCGCACATCTAGCGGAGCTCGAAGGAGATGCGTTGCGATTTACGGTACGTTTAGCTGCGTCACAACAAGCACTGATTAACGAGCTGACCGCGAATCGCGAAATCCGTCTTATGACCCCGCAAGAACGGCTCGATTATGCGGGTAATGAGAAGATGGAAACGTCACCACAGCAGCCAGCCGGTTCAGCATTAGATAGCTCGGACGAGGGCGTTCGACTCAACAATGAGCAGACACTCGAAGGAGATGTTTTGGCTGAGGATGACACGACACTGTGGTTTGTTTGGCAGTCTTCGTAACCGCATGCCGACGACACACGACACGAATAGAAAGGCCGGCGTATGACGCTGGCCTTTTTCGTTTGGCTGTCCCGTTTAAGATAGATGGTTCATCGCTGCGACTACCAGCTGGCCGGGCTAAATTGCTGACCTGCAAGTGCCGCTTCGACCATCAGGCCACCCTTAGCATGGGTAAAGACAGTCAGACCATTAACGTAATAGGCTTTTGATTGACGGTTGCTGGCTGACGCCGAGGTGCCTGCGGTGCCGGCTTGCGCAGAGGCGCCTTCGGTTAAGGCAGTCGCGGAGGCTTGTGCGCCCAGCTCTACTTGTCCTTTCATAAAGCGGTCATACGCGGCTTGATCTTCAAAAAAGACGATTTCGCTGAAGGCTTGTCCGCCAAAAGTAAGACCGACCGACACTTGCTTTAACTCGGCTGCACTGACCGGCTGACCTTGGCGGTAGACCACACCCTTACCGTATGCGCCGCCCACCCAAAAGCCGCCTTTACCGACTGAAGGAAACACGGCATAGCCATAGGCGTTATCAAAAAAGGGTTGGGTTTGCGGATATTGATAAAACTGATCGCGTGCCAGGTTTGCTTGGCTAATTTGATCCTGCTGAGAATGGGTAGCACAGCCCACTAGGGCGGTCAGTGCCACTAATGCCATGCTCAACCATACATAAGAACGACGTAACATGTTTTTATCCCTCTTCGTCATCAAAGTGAGTCTTTCACATCACACGTTACGTCAGTTTAGGCGGACAAATGTCAGGCGCGTGTGGAAATTTTCCGTGGGGTGCGATGACAAGGCTGGCCGCGATATCGCCAGCCAATAAGCCCACTTATCACCACCCAAATCCAAAGCGGGGTATTACCCCATTGGCGATAGGGGGTGAGACCCACAGTGCTGGTGACGGTGGTGGTAAGCACACCGGTTTCAAACTGCGGGAGGGATTGCTGAATATTGCCGCGTGCATCCATAATCGCAGTCACACCATTATTGGTGGCACGAATGACCGGTAAGCCAAACTCACGCGCGCGCATCCGCGCAATTTCTAAATGCTGCAATGGGCCAATTGAGCGGCCAAACCATGCATCATTCGACAAAGTGATAATCGCGTTACTGTCCGGCGTCAAGTTGGCGCGAATTTGCGCTGGAAACGCAATTTCGTAGCAAAGCGCCGTGATGTAGGCCAAACCATTGGCTGGCAATGCCGGTTGTATGGCCTCGCCCGGTGAGAACGAAGACATGGGCAAATTAAATAAAGGTGCAAGCGGACGCAGTAACGACTCAAAGGGAACGAATTCACCAAACGGGAGCAAATGATGCTTGCTGTATTGCTTCGGCGCGGGATACTGATAGCTAGGCGTATCGGCGCCAACCGCAATCACATTATTAAAATATTGCCCTGCCGCATTTTGGTCTAACACGCCGGTAATGACCGTGGTGTGGTTATTTTTCGCGGCGGTATCTAATTGCTCAAAAAAGCGAGGTAAGTCACGCTCCAACGCCGGAATAGCCGCTTCTGGCCAGATCACCACATCGCTATCCCAATGTTGGCGGGTGAGGTCTAGGTACTTCATTAAGGTTGGCCAGCGTTGATCGGGACGCCACTTTAACGCTTGGGGAATATTGCCTTGGATCAGTGAAACCGTTTGTTGTTTCTCAGGATGTGCTTCAACCCACTGGATGGTGTTAAGTCCGTAGGCACACGCGGATAGGCCAGCGATCGCCGCGAGACCAGCTAACTGCTTGCGTCCTTGCCAAGCGCCCCATTTGGGCGTGATTAAAGTCGCCAACCCTGCCATTAGCACCAGCAGCCAAGTGATGCCTTGCACACCGAGCACTGGCGCCACGCCAGCTAAAGGACTATCAATTTGGCTGTAGCCGGGCCACAGCCACGGGAAACCGGTGAAGACCCAGCCCCGTAACCCATCGGCCACCAGCCATAGGCTAGGCGCAAGAATCAGCCACTTAATCGCGGCATGGCGTACCGAGCAGCGCGCTAACACACCGGCGAATAACGCGGGATACAACGAAAGATACATTACCAGCAGCGCCATTAAGGACAAGCCAGCTATGGCGGGCATACCTCCAAAATGATCGATACTGACATACACCCAGCTGACGCCGGTGGCAAATTGACCTAGCCCCCAGCAAAAGCCGAGCAAACTGGCCTTTTTGGGAGAGGCGGATTGGAGCAACAGGAATAGACCCCAAAGCGATACCGGCATTAGCAGCCAGTAAGAGAAGGGGGCAAAGGCAAGGGTGGCACTGGCACCAAGCAGGGCAGCCGCGAGGGGCTGCCCAATTTGACGCACAATGTGATTAATCGCTTTCACTTTGAGGTTCGCTACTGTCAGGAATGGTGACTTGTAGCTGAATGATACGACGGCTGTCTGCCGAGGTCACCTTAAAGTGGAAATGTTCGATATCCACTTCCTCGCCGCGATCGGGCAGATGGCCAAAGCTGGTCATAACCAAGCCGCCGATGGTGTCTACCACATCGTCTTGGAACTGACTGCCGAAGTGTGTATTAAAGTCTTCTAACGTGGTCAGTGCTTTTACCGCAAAGGTATGGCGGCTTAGCTGACGGATTTCTTGTTCGTCGTCCTCGTCGTACTCATCTTCGATTTCGCCAACGATTTCTTCCAAGATATCTTCAATGGTGACCACGCCCGATACACCGCCAAATTCATCGATCACGATCGCCATGTGGTAGCGTTCTTCTTGGAACTCTTTGAGTAAGCGGTCAACACGTTTACTCTCAGGTACCACTACGGCAGGGCGTAACACCTTCTCGATATCGAAGTTTTCGGCATCTGGGCGCAAATAGCGCAGCAGATCTTTCGCAAGTAAGATGCCTTCAACATGGTCTTTGTCATCGCTGATCACAGGATAACGCGAGTGTTGGGCATCAATGATGATATTAATGATCGCTTCCAAAGACTGCGATCGTTCAACGGTTACCATCTGCGAGCGGGGGATCATGATATCTCGAACACGCATGTCGGAGATTTGCATGACACCTTCCAGCATGTCTCTTGTGTCATGGTCGATCAGGGCGTTTTGCTCTGAATCGCGGAACACATCCACCAGTTCCTGTCTGTCTTTAGGATCAGCTTGGAAAAACTGTCCTAGCCGCTCGAAGAAGGTCTTCCTACTCGGACCGTCTGCGTTTTGCGAATTATCGTCGTTCATTCAAATTCATTCAGTTAGTTAACGCTCAATGAAGTCGTTCGCATAGGGATCTGGCACCCCCATGGTAGCTAAAATGTCACGCTCTAAGGCTTCCATTTGCTCGGCTTCATCATCCTCAATATGGTCGTAACCAAGCAGGTGTAAGCTGCCATGCACGACCATGTGTGCCCAGTGATCCATCAGTCGCTTGCCTTGTTGTTCAGCTTCACGCTCAACCACTTGGCGGCAAATGATCAGATCGCCGAGCAAATCAATGTCGATACCGGGAGGGGCATCGAACGGAAACGATAACACATTTGTGGGTTTATCTTTGCCACGATAATCGCGATTCAAGCTCTGGCTCTCACCTTCGTCAACCAGACGAATCGTGACTTCTGCTTGTTCACGCGCGTTGCGTACGGCGTGTTCAAACCAAGCTTGGAGCTGATCATCACTAGGCAACCCGTCAGTATTATCACACGCCAGCTGAACATCCACGTAATAACTCATGATTGTTCCTGCGATTGGCTGTGTTCAGTATTCATTTGTGCTTCGCGTGCCTCACGACGACGCGCTTCGGCTTCTTTACGTGCGCGCGCATCTTCCGCTTCCCATTTATCATAGGCTTGAACAATACGCGTCACCACGGGGTGGCGAACCACGTCGTCAGCTTGAAAGAAGTGGAAGCTGATTTCTTTGACATCAGAGAGCACTTCAATGGCATGACGTAAGCCTGATTTCGCGTTGCGTGGCAAATCCACTTGTGTCACGTCACCAGTGATCACAGCGCGCGAATTAAAGCCAATCCGAGTCAGGAACATTTTCATTTGTTCCACCGTCGTGTTTTGGCTTTCATCGAGAATAATAAAAGCGTCATTGAGGGTACGGCCACGCATATAGGCCAGCGGCGCGACTTCAATCACGTTACGGTCAATCAGCTTTTCAACGCGCTCAAAGCCAAGCATTTCAAACAAGGCATCGTACAAAGGGCGCAGGTAAGGATCGACTTTTTGGCTGAGATCGCCGGGCAAAAAGCCCAGTTTTTCACCGGCCTCTACCGCAGGACGTGTCAGCAAAATACGGCGAATTTCTTGGCGCTCAAGTGCATCAACCGCCGCTGCGACCGCCAAGTAGGTTTTACCGGTTCCCGCTGGGCCAATACCAAAGGTAATGTCATGGCTAACCATGTTAGCAATATATTGCGCTTGGTTTGGCGTACGCGGTTTGATCACCCCTTTTTTGGTTTTGATATTAATCTCTTTACCGTATGGGATGCTTGATTCGGTGGTTTGCTCGAGTACGCCCGATTCTTTGATTGCCAAGTGAATGGCTTCCGGCTCAATGTCTGGGTAGCTGCCACGCACTGGGGCAGTATCAACATACAAATGCTTGAGAATATCTACAGCGGCATTAGCGGTATGTGGCTTGCCAACAATCGAAAACGCATTGTGTCTGTGATTAATTTCCACACCCAAGCGGCGTTCTAATTGTTTGATATTGTCGTCAAACGGGCCACAAAGATTGGCGAGTCGGGTGTTATCGGCTGGCTCTAAAGTAAGATCAAGAGTGATAATTTTAGACAAGGTTATCCTCGCTTTAGGCGCCGGCTTCCCGGCGCCTTTGAATCGATGAACTCCTTAAGGAGTATATACACCAACGCCAAGCTCGTTTTCATTACGTGTTTTCGCCATGATTTCGGTTGGCGAGACGGCGACACGCAGGTCCATATCTTTTTCAGTACGAACTAGCTCGCCGCGGAGCGAGTTTGGCATCACTTCAGTAATTTTGACGTCAACAAATTGGCCAATCAAATCGACAGAGCCTTCAAAGTTAACGACACGGTTGTTTTCGGTACGGCCGCGTAGCTCCATCAGATTCTTACGAGATGGGCCTTCAACCAGAATACGTTGCTCCGTGTTGAGCATCAGGCGTGAGTAACGCATCGCTTGGCTGTTAATTTGTTGCTGCAGGCGGTACAGACGTTCTTTTTTCACTTGCTCTGGGGTGTCGTCAGGCATATCGGCAGCTGGCGTCCCAGGGCGTGGTGAATACACAAAACTAAAGCTCATATCGAAGTCGATATCCGTGATCAGCTTCATGGTCGCTTCAAAGTCTTGGTCCGTTTCACCCGGGAAGCCGACGATAAAGTCAGAGCTGATGGTAATATCAGGGCGCGCTTGACGCAGCTTACGAATTTTCGACTTGTATTCGATAGCGGTGTGCGGACGCTTCATCATAGTCAGAATACGGTCCGAACCACTTTGCACCGGCAAGTGGAGGAAACTCACCACTTCCGGCGTATCACGATACACCTCGATGATATCGTCAGTAAACTCAACCGGATGGCTGGTGGTGTAGCGAATACGGTCAATACCATCGATCGCGGCCACATAACGCAGCAGTTCGGCAAAGGTACAAATCTCACCGTCGTGCATTTCACCACGATAGGCATTCACGTTTTGTCCCAGCAGGTTCACTTCACGGACACCTTGCTCGGCCAGTTGGGCAATCTCAAACAGGACATCGTCGAGCGGACGGCTTACTTCTTCACCCCGCGTATAAGGCACCACGCAGAAGGTACAGTACTTCGAGCAGCCTTCCATAATCGAAACGAAAGCGGTCGGTCCTTCTGCACGCGGCTCGGGAAGACGATCGAATTTCTCGATTTCCGGGAAGGTAATGTCCATCACGGGCGCATGATCTGAGCGTGATTGTTTGATCATCTCAGGAAGGCGGTGCAGCGTTTGCGGGCCAAAAATCACATCCACATAGGGTGCGCGCTCACGGATGTGGTCGCCTTCTTGTGTTGCTACACAGCCACCAACCCCGATCACCAAATCTGGATTTTTGTCTTTCAGTGTTTTCCAACGCCCGAGTTGGTGGAAAACCTTCTCTTGCGCTTTTTCACGGATAGAGCAGGTGTTTAGGAGGAGAACATCTGCTTCTTCTGGTTGCTCGGTCAGCTCGTAACCACCGGAAGCATTGAGCAGATCTGCCATTTTGGATGAGTCATACTCATTCATTTGGCAACCCCAGGTTTTAATCAGCAGTTTCTTAGCCATGTAACTTTACGCTCGTTTTTAATCTTATGGTCGACATTACCCCTCAAGCTGTGTGGTTTTTAACCAGTCAATCAGCTTGGCAAGCCGCGTATTGTACTGCTTTCCAATAACGCTGACCAGATCACAGGGCCGATGAAATGATCCTCAGAACCTTCAATCTTGGTAAGGCATTGACAAAGGACACAACCTGACTCGCATTTATGGTGGTTACTGCCAAGAACATTGACGCAATTTGATCTGATTTAGGTCGAATTCTCGTTAACCTTCAGTAGAATGCCCTCATTGCTGGTAAAAAGAGATAGTCATGAACCCATTTGAAATCATTATTGTTGGCGGTGGCATGGTGGGTGCAGCCACTGCGTTGGGATTAGCGCGTCAGGGGCGTCAGGTTGCATTGATTGAGCGCCAAGTTCCCCAGTCATTTTCGCCCTCACAGCCAATGGATCTTCGTGTTTCGGCTATCTCTCATGCGTCGGTGGCGCTACTGTCCGATTTAGGGGCATGGACGGACATTGAAGCTATGCGTGTGTGTCCATATCGCCGCCTTGAAACGTGGGAAGCGGAAGACAGCCGTGTCTGCTTTAGCGCAGAACAACTCGACTTACCCCAACTGGGATATATGGTCGAGAACCGTTTGATTCAACTCGGACTCTGGCAGCAATTCTCACGCTATGACAACTTGCACGTTTTCTCGCCCGCGTCGATTACATCAATGCATCAAAAAGGGCAGCAACACTATGTTGAGTTAGACAACGGCGACACATTGACAGCGCCGTGGTTGATTGGTGCGGATGGCGCAAACTCCCGAGTGCGAGATTACGCCAAGATTGGCATCACCAGTTGGGACTATCGCCAACATTGCATGCTGATCAATGTTGAAACCGCGTCGCCGCAGCAAGATATCACGTGGCAACAATTCTTCCCTTCCGGGCCGCGCTCCTTCTTGCCGCTATGCGGCCAGCAAGCCTCCTTGGTGTGGTACGACAGCCCTCAACGTATTCAGCAATTGTGTCAGTTAGATGCGGCGCAGTTAAAAGCAGAGATTGTGGCGAATTTCCCCGCCGAAGTTGGCGAGGTGACGCCTGTCAACTGGGGCGCATTCCCGCTGACGCGACGCCATGCGCAGCAGTACCATCGTCATGGCGTTGTAGTGATTGGTGATGCTGCCCACACCATTAACCCACTCGCAGGACAAGGGGTGAACCTAGGCTTTAAAGATGTAGCGGCCCTGTTGGATGCCTGTGCCGATGCAGGCGAACACTGGCAGGATAATGCAACATTAACAGCTTATGAGAAAGCACGCCGCACCGATAACATGATGATGCAAACCGGCATGGATGTGTTTTATGCCGCGTTTAGCAATCGAATTACGCCTTTAAAACTGGCGCGCAATGCGGTGTTCAAACTGGCCGAACACAGTGGCCCAGTGAAAAAACATGTATTGAAGTATGCGTTAGGGCTTTAATCTTCGCGACAAGAGCAAGGACGCGATATGGTGAACTACCAGACGATTATTTTTGATATTGGCAATGTGATGGTGCGTTGGTCACCGGAAGAAATCATCCGTCTAACCTTAGGGGACGCGGCGGATGCCCACGCGTATGCCAATCAAATCTTCCCCAGTGACACTTGGCAAGCGCTGAACCGTGGCACGCTCACCGAAGCGCAAGCCAAGCAATGTTTTGCCAAAGAAACGTCGCGAAGTCCTGCGCAGCTTGAGGCACTGTTTTATTACATTAAACAGACTCAAATTTGCCTTTACGGTAGTGTCGAGTTACTTCACTCGGCCAAACAGGCCGGATACGGTGTTTATGCGTTAACCGATAATGTGCGCGAAATTGTGGCGTTCTTAAAACAGCGCTATGCGTTTTGGTCGCTGTTCGATGGTGCCATCGTGTCAGCCGAAGTAGGGTACTTAAAACCCGAGCCTGCCATTTATCAACGCTTGTTGGATGATTACCACCTCGATCCAGCCTCTTGTGTGTTTTTGGATGACAGGGTCGCGAATGTAGAAGGTGCGAAAGCGCTAGGCATGGCGGGCATCCCCTTTATCGATGCACAGCAATGCCGCGCAGAACTCGCCAAGCTGGGAATCGTGGTGTAGTGGGTTCAAAATCCGTTTCCTTCGGGCGTGGCGGTTCAAGTCCGCCCACCGGTACCATACATAGAAAGGTCGCTTTTATAGCGGCCTTTCGTCGTTTTAGGTGTTTGAAAATTTTATATTTTTCAGCATTTTACCTAAAAATTGCTTTCCTACTATTGCCTCTTTTTTCCAAAAAATAGACTCCCTTTATCAACCTTAAAATTTTTCCCATGGTCCATCTATGGTTCATCGCATGACAATTCTGTGCGCAAAGGAATCCTAGTAAATCCAACAAATGCAAAAAGCAGCCGTCGCACAAGCCAGTATTACCAAGGGCTTCGAGCGAGAAGAACCATGGTACGACCATGGTGACTTTACGGTGCTATGAGGTTTTAGCTTTGCCTTTATGGAACAACTGATCGTTTTGATGGATAGTCGAAAAGTCGGTTTGAGATAGGAGGTTTTGCTGTGGGTGGTGGTAGTGTTCAAAAGTCTGTGTCACTCCTATAGTTAACCCTCAACAGGGAGTGATACATCAATGTCCGACAAATACGAAATTGATATTCAAGCTTTTGCTAAGGCACTGCAATCTGGACAGGGCCTCAACGGGAAAGATGGACTGCTAACGCCGTTGATTAAACAGATCACCGAAGCTGCTTTGGCTGCTGAGATG